>DRME01000052.1 GCA_011375175.1 Deltaproteobacteria bacterium
AGAAGGGCCATAGGCCCACGTTTCCCCCAGACCCCCTTCAAAGACTTTCAATACGAGTTGGTTTCCCCCTGTTTTGCCAGGCAAAACAGGGGGAAACCAACTCGCATTAAAAGTTTTTGGAGGGAGTCTGAGGGAACCGTGGGTCTGTGACCCTTTTACAAAAAGGTTCCCTCAGTGCAATAAATCAGAGCTTCCCTTTAATTTAACCCGGCGAGGTTAAAAAGGGAGGTCCCCCTTGAAGCGCAGGAACGTATCGACAGCACAGGAGCGCCGCCCGACCTCCGTGTCCCCGTGGGGACGGAGGTCTTTTATTGCCATCCTCACGTGTCGCGGGGTGCGCCCGTGAAGTGCCGCGTGGTCATGGACTCGAAGGCCATAGAGCGGGCCGTGGCGCGCATCGCCCACGAGATCATAGAGTGCAACAAGGGCACCGAGAACCTCGTGCTCCTCGGGGTGCCCACCCGCGGCCACGAGCTCGCCATGCGGCTTCGCCGCAAGATCGAGGAGATCGAGGTCGGCGCCACCGTGCCCGCCGGCGCCATCGACGCCACCCTCTACCGCGACGACATAGGGCTTAAGAAGACGCAGCCCACGCTCAAGAAGACGGACATACCCATAAACGTCGAGGGCAAGACGGTCGTCATGGTCGACGACGTCCTCTTCACGGGACGCACCATAAGGGCCGCCATGAACGCCCTCATGGACTTCGGAAGGCCCAGGGCCATACAGCTTGCGGTGCTCGTGGACAGGGGGCACCGCGAGCTCCCCATCAAGGCCGACTACGTGGGCAAGAACATCCCGACCAGAAGAAGCGAGGTCGTATCCGTGAGGCTCCGCGAGGTCGACGGCGTAAACGAGGTCACCGTCGGCGCGGCGCCGGCAGTGGAGGAGGGCCATGAGGCTTAAGCGCAAGGACCTCCTCTCCATAGCCGACCTCGACGCCTCCGAGATAAAGCTCATACTCGACACGGCCGCCTCTTTCAAGGAGGTCTCGGAGCGGGAGATAAAGAAGGTTCCCACCCTCCGCGGCAAGACGGTCATAAACCTCTTCTACGAGCCTTCGACCCGCACGCGCACCTCCTTCGAGATCGCCGCCAAGCGCATGAGCGCCGACGCCGTGAACATCTCGGTGGCCCAGAGCTCGGTCGTCAAGGGCGAGACCCTTATCGACACGGCCCGCAACATCGAGGCCATGCGGCCCGACTGCATAGTCATAAGGCACGGCTGCTCCGGCGCCCCGGCCATGCTCGCCGGTCTCGTCGATTCGTCCGTCATAAACGCCGGAGACGGAGCCCGCGAACACCCGAGCCAGGCCCTGCTCGACATGCTCACCGTGCGCGAGCACAAAGAGAGCTTCGAGGGACTCAAGGTCCTCATCGTCGGCGACATAGCCCACTCGCGCGTTGCGAGGTCCGGCATCCACGGCTTCACCAGGCTCGGCGCCCGCGTCGAGGTCTGCGGACCGCCCACCATGATACCGAGGGGCATCGAGGAGCTGGGCTGCACCGTGAGTTTCGATCTCGCCCGCTCGGTCCGCGACGCCGACGTCATAATGATGCTCAGACTCCAGCTCGAACGCCAGAAGGAGTCCTTCTTCCCCTCGGTGCGCGAGTACTCGCGCCTCTACGGCCTCGACGGGGAAAAGCTCGCCGCCGCGCCCCCGGACGCCATCGTCATGCACCCGGGCCCCATAAACCGCGGCATAGAGATAGCGCCGGAAGTGGCTGACGGAAGACGCTCGCTCATACTCGAACAGGTGGAGAACGGCGTGGCCGTGAGGATGGCCCTCTTCTACCTCCTCCTCGGCTCCGCCCCGGAGGATTGAGGGAAGCCCGGAGAGTTTCAAGAGAGGAATCTTCATGGAAAGGGTGGTTGTAAGGGGAGGCCGTCTCATCGACCCGGCCGCCGGGATTGACGGTCTCTACGACGTGGTCGTCATGGGCGGTCGCGTCGCTTCGGTCAGGCCCGCCGGGGCGGGGGAGGCCGGCGGCGAGGGGTGGCTCGAGGTCGACGCCTCGGGCAAGGTGGTGGCGCCCGGTCTCGTGGACCTCCACACCCATCTGCGCGAGCCCGGCCAGGAGTACAAGGAGACGATACGAAGCGGCGCCGAGGCGGCGGCGGCCGGCGGCTTCACCACCATACTGTGCATGGCCAACACCGATCCCGTAAACGACAACGCCTCGGTGACGCGCCACATAGCGAAGAAGGCGGCCGGCGCTCCGGCGCGGGTGCTGCCCGTCGGGGCCGTGACGGTGGGGCTGCGGGGAGAGAGGCTCACCGAGATGGCGGAGATGAGGGAGGCGGGCTGCGCCGCCTTCTCGGACGACGGCGTGCCCGTTGCGTGCGGCTCGGTCATGCGCCGGGCCCTCGAGTACGCCCGCATATGCGACGCCGTGGTCATAAGCCACGCCGACGACACCACGCTCTCGGCCTCGGGCGTCATGAACGAGGGCGCGGTGGCCACGCGGCTGGGGCTCCGCGGCATACCCAACGCCGCCGAGGACGCCATGACGGCCCGCGACATAGCCCTTGCGGAGCTGACGGGCGCAAGGCTCCACCTGGCCCACGTGAGCACGGCCGGCTCCGTGGAGCTCATACGGGCGGCCAAGGCGAGGGGGGTGAACGTTACGGCCGAGGCCACGCCGCACCACCTGACGCTCACCGACGAGGCCGTGGAGGAGCGGGGCGCCATGGCCAAGATGGCCCCGCCCCTCAGGACACGGCGCGACGTGGAGGCCCTTCGCCGCGGCCTTGCCGACGGGACCATCGACTGCGTGGCCACGGACCACGCCCCACACTCGCCGATGGACAAGGACGTGGAGTTCGAGCTCGCCGCAAACGGTGTCGTCGGACTCGAGACGGCCCTTGCCCTGGTGCTGAGGCTCGTGGACGAAGGGGTCCTCTCCCTCTCCGACGCCCTGGCGGCCATGACCTCCAGGCCAGCGGCGGCCCTCGGTCTCGACTGCGGCACCCTTGCCGTCGGCAGCAGGGCCGACCTCGCGGTCATCGACCTCGAGCGGACCTGGACCGTCGAGCCCGACCGCTTCAGGTCCAGGGGACGGAATACACCCTTTGCTGGCATGGAGCTCAGGGGCGCGGTGACGCTCACCATGCTCGAGGGGAAGGTGGTCTACCGCAGAGGCGGCGAAGCTCCGTAGCAGGGGCGCCACATCTTTCATCCGTTACTTCAGGAAGGGGCTCTAACTGTTGGAAACGAGGAAGAAGACAAGGGCGATACTGGCCCTCCGTGACGGTACGGTCTTCGAGGGTTATTCCTTCGGGGCCGAGGGCGAGTCCTCGGGGGAGGTCGTCTTCAACACCTCCATGACCGGCTACCAGGAGATCATCACCGACCCGTCCTACCGGGGGCAGATCGTGACCATGACCTATGTCCAGCAGGGCAACTACGGCGTGAACGACGAGGACGTCGAGTCGGGACGGCCCTGGGTCGAGGGCTTCATCGTCAAGGAGGAGTGCCTGGGGCCGAGCAACTGGCGGAGCACCGGCTCGCTCTCGGACTACCTCAGGCGCAGCGGCATCGTCGGTATCGCCGGCATAGACACCCGCGCCCTCACGCGCCACATAAGGGAGGAAGGCGCCATGGAGGGCGTCATCTCCACCGTCGACGGCGACCCGCGAAGGCTCGTGGAGAAGGCGAGGGCCGTGGCGCCCCTTGCGGGCCGGGACCTCGTAAGGGATGTGACCTGCCCCCGGCCCTATACCTTCGGGCAGGGGCTCTGGGATAGGGACGGCGGTTACGGCGCGCCGCCGGAGCCGCGCTTCAGGGTCACGGCCCTGGACTTCGGCGTCAAGTACAATATACTGAGGCACCTCGCCTCGCGGGGCTGCGCCGTGACGGTCGTCCCGGCCTCCACGCCGGCCGCGGAGATACTGGCGGCGGACCCCGACGGCGTCTTCCTCTCCAACGGCCCCGGAGACCCGGCGGCCGTGGACTACGCCGTCGGCACCGTGAGGGAGCTTCTCGGCAGGCTCCCGGTCTTCGGCATATGCCTGGGCCACCAGATACTCTCGCTCGCCGTCGGGGCGAGGACCTACAAGCTCAAGTTCGGCCACCGCGGCGGCAATCATCCCGTAATGGATCTGAAGACCCGCTGCGTTGAGATAACGGCCCAGAACCACGGTTTCGCCGTAGACGAGGAGAGTCTGGGGGAAGCGGCCGAGCTCACCCACGTAAACCTCAACGACGGGACCGTCGAGGGGATCGCGCTGCGCGACGCGCCGGCCTTTTCGGTGCAGTACCACCCCGAGGCCTCGCCGGGCCCCCACGACTCGCACTATCTCTTCGACAGGTTCGTAGAGATGATGGAGAACGCATAAATTGCCCAAACGCACCGACATAAACAAGATACTCCTCATAGGCTCGGGACCCATAATCATAGGCCAGGCCTGCGAGTTCGACTACTCGGGCACCCAGGCGTGCAAGGCCCTGCGCGCCGAGGGCTACGAGGTGGTGCTCGTCAATTCCAACCCCGCCTCGATCATGACCGACCCCAACGTGGCCGACAGGACTTATGTCGAGCCCATCACGGTCGAGACGGTGGAGAAGATCATCGAGCGCGAGAGGCCCGATGCGCTGCTGCCCACCATGGGGGGACAGACGGCGCTCAACACGGCCGTGGGACTGGCCTCGTCGGGCGTGCTCGAGCGCTTCGGCGTGGAGATGATCGGCGCCGACCTCGACGCCATAATGAAGGCCGAGGAGCGCCACCTCTTCAAGGAGGCCATGGAGCGCATCGGGCTCATGGTGCCGGGAAGCGGGGTGGCGAGGAGCGCCGACGAGGCGATGGAGCTGGCCAGGCGCCTGCGCTTCCCCCTCATCCTGCGCCCCTCCTTCACCCTCGGCGGCACGGGCGGCGGCGTGGCCTACAACGCCGAGGAGTTCGACCGCATGATCCGCGCCGGTCTCGACGCGAGCCCCACGGGCGAAGTGCTCATCGAGGAGTCGGTCATAGGCTGGAAGGAGTTCGAGCTCGAGGTCATGCGCGATCACAAGGACAACGTGGTCATCGTATGCTCCATCGAGAATTTCGACCCCATGGGGGTCCACACGGGCGACTCGATTACGGTGGCGCCGGCCCAGACCCTGAGCGACAAGGAGTACCAGGAGCTGCGCGACGCGGCGGTGAAGATAATACGCGAGATAGGCGTGGACACGGGCGGCTCGAACATCCAGTTCGCCGTCAACCCCCGTGACGGCCGTGTCTGTGTCATCGAGATGAACCCGCGGGTGTCGCGCAGTTCGGCCCTTGCCAGCAAGGCCACGGGCTTCCCCATAGCAAAGATAGCGGCCAAGCTCGCCGTGGGACTCACGCTCGACGAGATAGCCAACGACATAACGCGCAGGACGCCGGCCTGCTTCGAGCCCACCATAGACTACGTGGTCGTCAAGTTCCCGCGCTTCGCCTTCGAGAAGTTCCCCGACGCCGACTCGACGCTCACGACCCAGATGAAGTCGGTGGGCGAGGCCATGTCCATCGGCAGGACCTTCAAGGAGGCCATGCACAAGGCGCTGCGCTCGCTCGAGACGGGGAGCAGCGGCTTCGAGCGCCGCATACGGCCGGGACGTCCGCAGGTGGAGCTGCGCTGCACCGACGAGGAGCGCGAGGCCCTGAAGGCGGCCCTCAAGGTGCCCGGCGCCGAACGGGTGTGGTACATATGCGAGGCCCTGAGGGCGGGACTCCCGGCAGAGGAGATTCACGGCCTCACCATGATAGATCCCTGGTTCATAGACAACCTGCGCGGGATCGTGGAACTCGAGCGCGAGATCGCCGCCGGGGCGTCCGGCGGCGGCCCGGACCCCGAGCTCATGAGGCGGGCCAAGCAGGCGGGCTTCTCCTTCAGGACCCTCGAGACCCTCACGGGCAGAAGAGAGGACGAGCTCCGCTCCGAGGCCGTCGAGGCCGGCATCGTGCCGGTCTACAAGACCGTCGATACCTGCGCCGCCGAGTTCGAGGCCTTCACGCCCTACCTCTACTCAACCTACGAGACCCCCTTCCACAACATCTACGGCGCGGCGACGGCCCCGGCCTGCGAGGCCTCTCCGACGGAGAGGAAGAAGGTCTTAATCCTCGGCTCCGGCCCCAACCGCATCGGCCAGGGCATAGAGTTCGACTACTGCTGCGTCCACGCAAGCTTCGCCCTGCGCGAAGAGGGGATCGAGTCCGTCATGGTCAACTGCAACCCCGAGACCGTCTCCACCGACTACGACACGTCGGACAGGCTCTACTTCGAGCCGCTCACCTTCGAGGACGTGATGGCCATAGTCGAGAAGGAGCGTCCCATGGGCGTCATAGTCCAGCTCGGCGGGCAGACGCCGCTCAAGCTCGCCGTGCCTCTTGAGAGGAGCGGGGTGAAGATACTGGGCACGTCGCCCGACTCTATCGACATGGCCGAGGACAGGGAGCGCTTTTCGGCGCTCATCGGAAGGCTCGGGCTCAGAACACCGGCAAGCGGCACGGCCCGCTCCATCGACGAGGCCGTCGCCGTGGCCGGCGCCATAGGCTATCCCGTCATGGTGCGCCCCTCGTACGTGCTCGGCGGCCGCGCCATGGAGATCGTCTACAGCGAAAAGTCCCTCGTCGACTACATGGGCCGCGCCGTCGAGGCCTCGCCCGAGCATCCGGTCCTCATCGACCGCTTCCTCGACAACGCCGTGGAGGTGGACGTGGACTGCGTGAGCGACGGCCGGCGGGTCGTAATCGGCGGCCTCATGGAGCACATCGAGGAGGCGGGCATCCACTCGGGGGACTCGGCCTGCTCGCTCCCCCCCTACTCGCTCCCCGAGGAGGTGCTCGACGAGGTGCGCCGCCAGACCGTGGCGCTCGCCCTGGAGCTCAAGGTCGTGGGACTCATGAACGTCCAGTTCGCCGTGAAGGACGGGGAGGTCTACATACTGGAGGTCAATCCCCGGGGATCGAGGACCATACCCTTCGTGAGCAAGGCCATCGGGCGGCCGCTTGCAAAGATCGCCACCAAACTGATGGTGGGCAGGACGCTCGAGGAGCTGGGCTTCACCGAAGAGGTGCGCCCCCCCTATACGTCGGTGAAGGAGGCGGTCTTCCCCTTCGTAAAGTTCCCCGGCGTGGACAGCCTCCTCGGTCCGGAGATGAAGAGCACCGGCGAGGTCATGGGCCTGGGGTCCGACTTCGGCGGCGCCTTCGCCAAGAGCCAGGTGGCCGCCGGCAACAGGCTGCCGCTCGAGGGCACGGTCTTCATAAGCGTGAGGGACGAGGACAAGGAGGCCATACTCCCCATAGCGCGCCGTTTCAGGGAGATGGGCTTCGATATCATGGCCACATCGGGCACCCACCGCTACCTCTCAGAGCGCGGCGTGGCCTCGGAGTTCGTCCACAAGGTCACCGACGGCCGCAGACCGCACATAGTGGACAGGATAAAGAGCCGCGAGGTGGCGCTCATGATAAACACGACCTTCGGCGACCGCAGCGTGCGCGACTCCTACTCGCTGCGGCGCTCGGCCCTCGACCACGGCGTGCCCTACTACACCACCGTGGCCGGCGCCAAGGCCGCCATCCTCGGCGTAAGGGCCATGCTCGAGGACTCCCTCGAAGTCCGTCCCCTCCAGGAATACCACGGGAAACTCTAAGGAAGCTCTGACTTATTGCACTGGGGGAAACTTTCTGTAGAAGGGCCATAGGCCCACGTTTCCCCCAGCCCCCCTTCAAAGACTTTCAATACGAGTTGGTCTCCCCCTGTTTTGCCTGGCAAAACAGGGGGAAACCAACTCGCGTTAAAAATTTTTTGGAGGGAGTCTGGGGGAACCTTTGCTTGAAAAAAGGGACCCAGGAGTCGTATACTGTGGTATGGTACCCGGTGACGCCGCAGCGGGGCAGCGCACTGCCCATACGGCGGCCTCTCCCCGGACGGGGGAAGAAGGAGCGGCATCGCCGGCGGGTCGCTTGGCGCGGAAGTGCAGAGACGGCGCCATGACGGCGCGAAGACCACGAAGACCGTGAACCGCCGGGCTGCCCGGCGCCGCCGCGCGGAAACGCCTCCGCCCAGGGCCGACGAAGCCGCCCGTCGCCTGGATCCAGGGGGCACGGACCGCTGTCTCTTCTCGCAAGGCCCCAGAGTCCCCACGTCCTCGGCGGCGCGGCCAGGGGAAGGGTTCCCCCGCCGTTGCGGCAGGGGAGCGTCGTCTCTTACGTCTCGGGCTTGAACATGGGATAGCGGCGCATGAGCTCTTCCCAGTTGATGAGTTCGTTAGTGGCCGGGTCCCGGATGAACGGAAGATTGACCATCACGCAACGCCTGATGTCTTCCAGAAGTTCGATGATCCTGTCGGCCTGATCTTCCCTCATGGTCGTATCACCCCGCCCGCCGTCTGAAAGTAATTCTTTACTTACAATAATACCCGAAATGAGAACTATGTCAAGCAAAATTTTCATTTTGGGAATCAAGTCGGGTTGAAATGGCTTTTCATTCAAAGGAATTCGGTTCAAGGCTGAAGAGCGCCATCAAGTCGGCCGGCATCTCGCAGAAGGAGCTGGCCGGCCGCCTGGGCATAAAGGCCAACAGCCTCACCAACTTCATAAACGGCAGGGTGCCTGACGGCATGATGCTGTTGCGGCTCGCCGACGAGCTGGGGGTAACGGCAAGGTGGCTGCTGACGGGACACAAAAAGAGTCCGCCGCCCGATCTCGAAGCCCTGGCACGGCTCATGAGCTGCTGGAAAGACTGGTCTGAGGGGTATAAGAAGTGCTACGGCCAGCGCGACGAAAGTTCGGAGCGGGGTCGTTCGAAGAGGGGCAAGAGGGGCGAATGGGACAGGGGGTTCTTCGAGTTTCCGGAGAGGGGCGTCGCCCTCGTCGACCTCGATGAGATCGGCGAAGAGGATGTGCGCTACGTAAGGAAGCTCATCGACATACTGCACGAAGAGGACGCCGACGTAAAGAAGGCGCTCAAGACGATAATAGACATAGCCGCCGGGAAGGGGGCCCGAAAGGGGTGAGAGATGTCCGGGCCCGGCCGCCTGCGCCGTAGGGTCTCACGCCAGGTTGAGCGGAAGCGACGACGGGTCCTTTCGCGCCGCTTCGAGCACCCGCCTTGCGTAGCGGCGCTCGACCTTGAAGCCGTACTTCTGCGCTCGCCTCAGCGCCTCCCTCATGCGCCTCAGGGCCCAGGGGCGGCGCGTCCCCATGTGGAGCTGGGCCTGGGAGAGGGCGCAGTAGATGAGTCCCCGCCTGTCCCGCGTCTCCCTGAAGAGTCTCACGGCCTCGTCAAGGGCGGCCTCGGCGCGCCCGCGCCTTCCGAGGAGATGGCAGGTCGTGGCCTCGGCCCAGAGCGTGTAGGCGTAGCTCACCTTGTCGCCTATGCGGCGGTAGCGGCTCTCGGCCTTCCTGAAATACGCAAGCGCCTCCTTGAAGTCGCCCTCCATCCTGCGGGCGTTGCCGAGCCCGCAGAACGAGTAGGCCGTGCCAAAAGTGTCCTTGAGCTCGGTGAATAGGGCGTTGGCCTCGCCGTAGCAGCGCTCCGAGCGGTCGGGACGGCCGGCGACGCGCCAGGCCCCGCCGAGCCCCGCAAGAGAGTAGCCCACGCCGCCGCGTTCGCCGAGCTCCTCGAACAGCTCCCTTGCCTGCTCGAAGAAGTCTATGGCCTTCGATATATCCCCCCTTATCCTCATGGTCCCGCCAAGCGCCCAGAGCGTAAAGGCCCGGCCCTGCCGGTCGCCGAGCCTGTCGTAGCCCCGCAGCGCCCGGCGCAGAAGCCCGGCCGCCTCGCGGTGCTCTCCCGTGGCCCTGAGCGCAAGGGCCCGGCCGACAATGGCGTCGAGGACCGCCGCCTCGTCGCCCGTCTTCACGGCGAGAAGCCGCGCCCTCTCGTAGCTGCGGGCCGCCTCTGCGAAACGGCCCACCATGCGCAGCGCGTCGCCGAGGCCGGCAAGGGCCGCGGCCTTGAGCTCCGCGTCGCGGCCCGCGCGGGCCGCCGCCTCCCTGTAAAGGGCCGCCGCCGCGCCGTACCGCGAGCGGGCGCGCTCGGCGTCGGCCTCTGTGAGAAGCCCGTAGGGGTCCTTCACTGTGATCGCTCCCTCTTTCCCTTTTGTCATGCCGGCGTGGACGTGATAATATGTCGGGGAAGTCCTGATCAAATACCCCGAAACCCCTTGAAAGTCAAGGAAACTCTGAGGAAGCTTCCGTTAATGTCCCTTTCGGGGAATTGTTCGGCGGAGCCCGGAAGGTTCGGCCCGCGCCGGGCGGGATCGTTACGCCCTTGCGGCCCGAACCTTCCGGGGTCCGCCCCCGATGCGGCGGGGACGGGAGCAGGCAGAGATTGGCGAGGCGATGGCAGGGCAGGCAAGAAGGCTGCGCTGGAAGAAGAGATTTGCGGAAGTCGTCAGGGACTGGATGAACAGGGAGCGTATACCCGCCCCTGCCCATGCCCTCCTCTACGGGCTCTCGCTCGGCTACGGCGCGGCCGTGGCCGCCAGGAGCGCCCTCTACGAGCGGGGGGTTTTCAGGAGCCGTTCCCTCGACTGCCGCGTCGTGTCCGTCGGCAACCTCACGGTCGGCGGCACGGGCAAGACTCCCGTGACCATGTACGTGGCCTCCAGGCTCAGGCGCATGGGACGGCGCGTGGCAATCCTGAGCCGGGGTTACGGCGGGAGCGTGAAGGAGACGGCCGTCGTCTCCGACGGCTCCGCGGTGCTGCTCGGCCCGGCCGAGGCGGGCGACGAGCCCTGTCTCATGGCCCGGCGCCTCGAGGGCGTGCCCGTGCTGGTCGGTCCCGAGAGGCTGCGCACCGGCGAGCGGGCCGTAAGGGAGTTCTCGGCCGACGTGGTGGTGCTCGACGACGGTTTCCAGCACCTCGCGCTCCGGCGGGACCTCGATATCCTCCTTGTCGACGGGAGAAGGGGCCTTGGCAACGGCCACCTCCTGCCACGGGGACTTCTGCGCGAACCGCCGCAGGCGGCGGTGAGGGCCGGGCTCGTCATGGTGAAGGAACCACGTGGCGGGGAGCGCCCCCCCTTCCTGCCCGCCCGCCTGCGCGCGCCGGTCGTGGGCTTTCACTACCGGCCCGCCTCGCTCCGCGAGGTCCACGGCGGCGGAAGGCTCGACACCGCGGCCCTTCGGGGCGCCCGCGTGGCGGCCCTGTGCGCCCTCGCCGACCCGGACTCCTTTGTAAGGACACTCGAAGAGCTGGGCGCCGCCGTGTCGTCAAGACTCTTCTACCCCGACCACCACGCCTACACCCCGGCCGACATGGAACGCATCGCCGCGGCCAGTCGCGGCGCCGACCTCTGCGTCACCACGGAAAAAGACGCCGTAAAGCTCGCACAACTCGACCCCAGGGACTCCGCGATCCACGCCCTCGCCGTCGACGTGGTCGTCGACGACGAAGAGACGCTCGATAAGACACTCAGTACTGTCGCCCTCTAACACACTCCCCCCTCGAAAGCCCCGATTTGTATTACTGGGGGAAACTTTCTGTAGAAAGTTACCCCCAGACCCCCTTCAAAGACTTTCAATACG
>DRME01000053.1 GCA_011375175.1 Deltaproteobacteria bacterium
ACCCCCTTCAAAGACTTTTAATTCCCTGCGGATCATCCCGATTTTGCTTGCAAAATCGGGATGATCCGCAGGGCGTTAAAAGTTTTTGGAGGGAGTCTGAGGGAACCTTTTTACAAAAAGGTTCCCTCAGTGCAATAAATCAGAGCTTCCCTAAAGGCCGTCCTTGTCCGTTCCCTTTCCGCCCTCCTTTTCGAGGTGTCTCGGTCCCCGCTCCCTGAAGAGGTCCGGTATGGTGCGTCTGAAGAGGACGCCGAGGCGGACGTTTATGGGGTTGGACCACTTGAGGAAAGGGATTATGGGAGGCTCCCTGGCGCCCAGTTTGACGAGCAGGTCGTAGAGTTCCCTGTTGTCGGGGGCGAGGTCCAGTCCCCGTTTGAGGGCCTTGAGGGCGCCCTTCTTGTTGCCCGCCGCCATGTAGACCTTGCCGAGGTTCAGGTAGAAGTCGGCGCGGCGGCAGTCCCTCTTTATGGCGTCGGTGCACAGCTCCATGGCGAGTCCCAGCTCGCCCGTTCTCAGCGCCGCCGCGAGACCGAAGTAGGACATGTATTCGGGGTTCGAGCCGTCGGCGCCGTAGGCCCGCCTCAGGGCCCGGTAGGCCTTGTCCAGCTTGCCGGCTTCGAGCAGACGCCTGCCCTCCTCAAAGTCCGGCTCCGGCCCGTTTTCTTTCCGGCCTGTTCGTGTCATGGATGATCCTGAGGCCCTTGAGCGTGAGGAACTCGTCGGTCTCATCTATGGTGCGGCTGCCTCCGGCGAAGAGGGCGGCGAAACCGCCGGTGGCGATGACGTTCATCCGTCCCGTCCCGGTCTCCGCGGCGGCCTCGCTCCTCATCCTCTCCACCATGCCGTCCACCAGCGAGAGGAAGCCGTAGAAGAGTCCCGAGCGGAGGCTTTCGAGGGTGTTCTTTCCTATGACCGAGCGCGGGCGCTTGAGCTCGATTCTCGGCAGTTTCGAGGTCCTGTGGAAGAGCGCCTCGGCCGACACGGACACGCCCGGCGCTATGGCGCCTCCGGCGTACTCGCCCCTGGCCGTTATATAATCGAGCGTTACGGCGGTTCCGAAGTCCACGACTATGACCGGTCCCTTGAAGCGGTCGTAGGCCGCCACGGCGTTCACTATCCTGTCGGCGCCCACCTCCCTGGGGTTGTCGGTCATGATGGGCATGCCCGTCTTCACCCCCGGCTCCACCACAAGGGGCCTTATGCCGAGGTAGTCGCGCAGGGCCGCAAGGGCCGTCTCCTGCACCGGCGGCACCACCGAGCTCATCACCGCCGCGTCGAGCTCCGACGGCGCGATGGACGAGTGGGAGAGCAGGCTCATGAGCATGAGGCCGTACTCGTCGGCGGTCCTCGCCTTCTTCGTGCCTATGCGCCAGTGGCGCACAAGGCGCTCACCGTCGAAGACGCCGAGGGTTATGTTGGTGTTGCCTATGTCTATGGTCAGGAGCATGGTCGATCCCAGGGCGCGGGCGGGCCTTCTTCATGGCGGCGGCCGGCGTCCTCGGCGAAGTCCTCCACGTCGCCGGCCAGCACCCTCTCCACGCGCCCCGAGGGTCTGCGCACAAGGAGCGCCCCGTCGGAGTCCACGCCCGCGCAGACGCCCTCCACGGTCTCGCCGCCGAGGCCGCGGACCCTGACGGTCCTTCCCTCGTGGCCGAAGTAGCCGCGCCATGCGTCGAGCACCGGGCCGAGGCCGGCGTGGAGAAGTACCTTATACCACTTTTCGACGTTCAGATAAAGGGCCTGGAGCAGGGCGGTCCTCGACAGCTCCGTCCCCGCGGCCTGCCGCAGCGACGTGGCCCTGCCGCGCAGCTCCGGCGGGAAGTCGTCGGCCGTGGAGTTGACGTTCACCCCCATGCCGACGACGACGAAACCGACCCTGTCGGCCTCGCTCACGAGCTCGAGCAGTATGCCGGCCGTCTTGCGTCCCTCGATGAGCACGTCGTTGGGCCACTTGAGCGCCGGGCGGACGCCGGCCGTGGAGGCGATGGTCTCGGCGAGGGCCACGGCGGCCATGAGCGTGAGGCCGTGGGCGCGGTGGGGCTCGACGGCGGGCCGCAGGACTATGGAGGTATGGATGTTGAGCCCCGGAGGGCTGTGCCATCTGCGGCCGAGGCGGCCCCTGCCGGCGCGCTGGCTCTCGGCCACCACGGCCGCGCCCTCGGGCGCTCCGGCCGCCGCCAGCTCGTGGGCCGTCCTGTTTGTCGAGTCGAGCTCTTCGTGGAAGTGGAGGCTTCGGCCCACGAACTCCGTGGCAAGGCCCGCGCCTATCTCGACGGCGTTGAAGGGAAGGCGCGAGAGGTCGAGCCTGTAGCCCCTGGAAGGGCTCGCCTCTATGGCGTAGCCCGCCCGGCGCAGTCCCTTTATGTGTTTCCAGACGGCCGTGCGCGACAGGCCCAGCTCCGAGCTCAGGGCCTGCCCCGAGTGCCAGCGCCCCGCTCTCTGCTTGAGAAGCCCCACGATGGCGGCGTCAACGCCTGCTTCTGCGCCGCTCCTTCCCATCACTTCACTATCTTAAGGCTCAGGTCCGCGGCCGGCGCCGAGTGGGTGAGCGCCCCGACCGATATGAAGTCCGCTCCCAGGCGGGCAAGGCGCGCCACGTTCTCGAGCGTAACGCCGCCCGATATCTCGACGAGCGCCCTTCCGTCCACGATCTCCACGGCCCTCTTCATCTTCGCTTCGCTCATGTTGTCGAGCATTATGACGTCGGCCCCGGCGGCCACGGCCTCCCTCACCTGGGCAAGTGTCGCCGTCTCGACCTCTATACTCATGTCGGGGTGTCGCTCCCTTGCAAGCCTCACGGCCTCGGCCACGGCCGAACCGCCCTTCGGGACCTTTACGGCGGCCAGGTGGTTGTCCTTTATGAGCACGGCGTCGAAGAGGCCGAAGCGGTGGTTTTCGCCGCCGCCGGCGCGCACGGCGTAGCGTTCGAGGACCCTCATGCAGGGCGTGGTCTTCCTCGTGTCGGTGATGCGCACACCCCGTCTTGCGGTCCTGTCGACGAAGCGGCGGGTGAGGGTGGCCACTGCGCAAAGGCGCTGGAGGAAGTTCAGGGCCGTGCGCTCGGCCTTGAGTATGGAGGCGAGCGGTCCCTTTACGACGGCCACCGTCGCGCCGCGCCGGACCCAGCTCCCCTCGTCCGCCAGGCGTCTTACCCTGAGCCGGTCGTCGACGGTCCTGAAGACCCGCTCGGCCACGAAGAGGCCGGCAAGGACCAGGCGCTCGCGGGCCACGATGGCGGCCTCGCCCCTTGCGCGGCCGTCGACGACCGAGTCGGTCGTTATGTCGCCCTCTCCCATGTCTTCGACGACGGCGGTCCTCACCAGCAGCTCGACGAACTCCTCCAGGGCCGGAAGGCCGCCCGCCGAGGCGAGTTTCGACAGGGACAATCCGCGGGCCACGGCCTAACCTCCGAGCCCCTCGATGCGCCGCAGCGCCGAGGCGAGCTTTTCGCGCCGCGCCCTGAGCTCTTCGAGGCGGTTTTTCTCCTTCTCCACCACCTCGGCCGGCGCCTTCTCCAGAAACGAGCGGTTTGCGAGCTTCTTCTCCACCCCCGCAAGCTCGCCCCCCACCTTGCCGATCTCCCTTTCGAGCCTCTTCGTCTCCTTTTCCACGTCCACGAGGCCGCCGAGCCGCACGAGGACCTCGATATCCGAAGTGACGACCGAGACGGCGTCCGAGGGCCTATCGCCTGAGGCGGCCACGGTGAGCCGTCCCACCCTCGCAAGCCGTCTGATGAAGGGCTCGCATTCGGCGAGGACCTCTCTTGCGGCGGCGTCGGCGGCCAGGCACGTGCAGTCGAGCTCGGCCGTGGGCCTTATGTTCATCTCGGTCCTTACGTTGCGCACAGCCCTTATCACGTCCATGACCCTGTCCATGGCCGCGGCGTCGTCTTCCCATCGCTCGTCGCAGCGGGGCAGGGCGGCCGTCATGAGAGGCCCCCGCGAGCCCGGCAGGTAGCTCCATATCTCCTCGGTGATGAAGGGCATGAAGGGGTGGAGCAGCTTGAGCGTGTCGCCGAGCACGGAGACGAGCGCGGCCGAGGCCGCTCTTTGGCGCTCGTCGCCGCGCTCGCCCCGGAGGTCCGGCTTCACGAGCTCCACGTACCAGTCGCAGAGCTCGTGCCAGACGAAGCGGTAGAGCGCCTTGGCGGCGTCGTCGAAACGGTAGGCATCGATGGCCGAGGCGACGTCGTCGCGGCAGCGGCCGAGCCTCGTCTTCACCCACCGCTCGGCCCTGCCGTACTCCGCTCCTCCGCCCGCGGCGGCGGCGTCCACGTTCATGAGCGTGAAGCGGGCGAGGTTCCAGAGCTTGTTGCAGAAGTTGCGGTAGCCCTCTATCCTCTCCTCGGCGAGCTTTATGTCGCGGCCCTGGGCCGCCAGCACGGCGAGCGTGAAACGCAGGGCGTCGGTGCCGTACTTCTCCATCATGACGAGCGGGTCTATGACGTTGCCCCTGCTCTTACTCATCTTGCGGCCCTCGGCGTCGCGGATGAGGGCGTGGATGTAGACGTGGCGGAAGGGCACCTCGCCCATGAACTTGAGCCCCATCATCATCATCCTGGCCACCCAGAAGAAGATGATGTCGAAGCTCGTGGAGAGGACCGACGTGGGATAGTAGCGGCGCAGCTCCTCGGTCCGCTCGGGCCAGCCGAGCGTGGAGAAGGGCCACAGCGCCGAGGAGAACCAGGTGTCGAGCACGTCCTCGTCCTGCCTGATCTCGGCGCAGCCGCACCTCTCGCACCTGTCGGGGTCCCTCGCGGCGACGGTCACGTGGTCGCAGGCCGCGCAGTACCAGGCCGGTATCCTGTGGCCCCACCATATCTGGCGCGATATGCACCAGTCGCGGATGTTTCGCATCCAGTCGAAATAGAGGTTCTCCCAGTTGCGGGGGATGAAGCGCGTGCGTCCCTTCTCGACGGCCTCGACGGCGGGCGCAGCCAGCGGAGCGACCTTGACGAACCACTGCTTGGAGAGCGTGGGCTCCACCACCGTGTGGCAGCGGTAGCAGGAGCCGAGCATGAGCCTGTGGTCCTCGACCCTGCGCAGAAGTCCCAGCGCCTCGAGGTCGGCCACCACCCTCTCTCTCGCCTCGAAGCGGTCGAGCCCCGCATAGGCCCCGGCGTTCTCGTTCATGACGCCGCGCTCGTCCATTATGCGTATCATATCGAGGCCGTGTCTCTTCGCCGTCTCGAAGTCGTTGAAGTCGTGGGCCGGCGTTATCTTCACGGCCCCCGTGCCGAACTCCATATCCACCGACTCGTCGGCCACGACCGGGATGTCGCGTCCGGCGAGCGGCAGCCTCACCGTCCTGCCCACGACCCCCCTGAACCTCTCGTCGGCGGGGTTTACGGCCACGGCCGTGTCGCCGAGCATGGTTTCGGGCCTGGTGGTGGCCACCACGAGCGAGGCGACACCCGTGCGCCCGTCCGGGCCGTCCCTGAGCGGATACTCCATGTACCAGAGCTTCCCGGCCGTCTCTTCGGCCTGGACCTCCAGGTCCGAGAGGGCCGTGAGGCAGCGGGGGCACCAGTTTATTATGTAGTCTCCGCGGTAGATGAGCCCCTCGCCGTAGAGCCGCGCAAAGACCTCGCGCACGGCCCGCGAGAGCCCCTCGTCCATGGTGAAGCGCAGCCTGCTCCAGTCGCAGGAGGCGCCGAGACGCTTGAGCTGGTTTATGATCGTGCCGCCCGACTCCTCCTTCCAGCGCCACACGCGCTCCACGAACCTCTCGCGGCCCAGGGCGTGGCGGTCCGTGCCCTCGGCGGCGAGCCGGCGCTCCACCACGTTCTGCGTTGCTATGCCGGCGTGGTCTATGCCGGGAAGCCAGAGCACGTCGCGGCCCTCCATGCGCCTGTAGCGGGCCAGGATGTCCTGGAGCGTGACGTTGAGGGCGTGGCCGAGGTGGAGCGTGCCCGTTATGTTGGGAGGCGGGATGACCATAGAAAAGGGCTCGGCGTCCTTCTTCACGTCGGCCCGCGTCAATCCTTCCTCTATCCAGTACTCCGACCACCGTCGCTCGACGGCGGCCGGGTCGTATACCTTCTCAAGACTCTTTACAGCCATGTTCAGCGAATAACCTCGATGACGGAATGTCCGTGGCGATAGCGGGGAGCCCGCCCCGGCGGTGGCCCCCTTCGCCTCAAATAAAAACCCCTCACAAGTCGGCAGGCCCGTTGAAGGTCGGGCGATGCAGGCGACCATGAGGGGACGCATGATCCCGGTACTCGTGGAAAGGCCCTATCGCCGGAAGGGCCGGACCATGGTGAGCGCGCCTACCTGGAGCGCGCGATGGCCTCCTTTATCCTCGCGATCTCGGCCTTGATGGCCTCGTCCACCTTGTCGGGCACGACCTCCCAGAGCACCTCCTCGACGACGTCGCGCACCGTGCGGCTTACGATCTCTCCGATCTCCTCCCTGGAGAGGAGGGAGAGGGCCTCGGCGGCCTGCGACTGCGGCGCGGGTGGCTCGGGCTCGGCGGTCCGGGCCTGAGCCGGCTGCGGCGCGGCTTCTTTAGGCCGCCGGGCGGGCGGCTGCCCGACGGCCCCGGCCTCTGCGGCTGGCGGCTCCGGCTCCGGCTCCGGGGTCGCGGCCTCGGGGGCCGCAGCCGCAGGCCGGTCACCGGCCGCAAGGTCACCGGCCGCAAGGTCTTCGAAGTCAGTCTCCACCGGCGTCTCGGGGGCCGGTGCGGCCGGGGGCGCCGGAGCGGCCGGCCTCTCCGGCTCGGCTGGCCCCGCCTCTTCTTCGAGCGAGAAGTCGACCATGGCGAAGTCCTCGGCGCCGGGGGTCTCGGCGCCCGAGGGCGTCACCTCCTCGATAGGGGTGAGGTCCTCGTCCGAGACGTCGAGGTCGACGAACTCGTCGGGTATCTCGAGCTCCTCGCCGCCGGGGACTTCGGCCTCCCCGGCGCCCGCTTCTCCGCCGCCGCCCGTCTTCTCGGGCGATACGAAGTCTCCGGCATCCCAGAGGACCGCCCCCGCGCTCTCCTGCGCCTTTTCCGGCTCCTCGCCCACCAGCTCGGCCGTCTCTATGACGGTGGTGTCGCCGAGTCCCTCTCCTTCGGCCGTCTCGAGGCTCAGGGTCTCGAACTCCCGGCTTCCGGCCTCCGATGCCCCGGCTCCTCCGGCCCCCTCGGCCCTCTCGGCGGCGCCCCCGGCCCCGGCCGGCGCGCCCCTTGCGAGCAGTCCCTTGACCTTGTCGAGCAGTTCCTGGCTCTCGAAGGGCTTTACGATGTGGTCGTCGGCGCCGGCCTCGGCGGCCGCCTCCTTGTCGATGGGTTCGAAGGTGCCCGCAAGGAGCATGACCGGCACCGAGGCGAGCTCGGGGTCGCTCTTTATGGCCTTGCAGACCTCGTAACCGTTCTTGCCGGGCATGGCCACGTCGGCCATGACGAGATCGGGCCTTATCTCTCTGGCCTTGGTGACGGCCGCATCGCCGTCGCCGACCGTTACGAGCTCGTAGTCCTCGGCGGCGAAGGTAATGGCTATGACCTTCTGTATGGTGATGCTGTCGTCGGCAAGGAGTATCTTTTTGGCCATCGGATCACCTTGTATTATTGCAGGTTGATTACGGGGACGGCCGTCGGTCCGCCATAGTCTGCGGCCGCCGTATGCCCCGCACGGCGAGGCGGTCGATGCCTTGTGAGATTATCCATTAAAGGGGCGGTAAAGTCAAGCGGTATTGGGACTTGCGTCCGCTCCGGCTGCGCCAGCCATACACCCCGACCCGTTCCGCCGGGGCGTCCTCAGCGGGAGTTCTCCTTGTCCGGCAGCTTCCACGTGGCGTACTCGCACTGGGGGTAGCGCGAGCAACTGTAGAAGATGCGGCCCTTCCTCGTCCTGCGCTCCACGAGCTCGCCGTCGCAGCCCTCGGCGCCGCACTTTATGCCCGTCGAGTAGGGCCTGGTGGTCTTGCAGCGGGGATAGTCCGAGCAGGCGAGGAACCGGCCGAAGCGCCCGCTCTTGAGGACCATGGGTTTTCCGCACTGGGGACACTGGCCGCGGACCTCTTCCTCGCGCTCCACGACCACGACCCTGCCGTCGTCGTCGATGGTGAAGTCCTTGGTGTTCTTGCACTCCGGATAGGCCGGACAGGCGAGGAACCTGCCCTTGCGGCCCCACTTTATGACCATCTTCCTGCCGCATTTGTCGCACTCTATGTCGGTCGGCTCCTCCTCGGCCTTGACGTTCCTCATGGTGGTCCTGGCCCGCTCCAGGCTCGCCTTGAACGGCCCGTAGAACTCGCGCATCACGCCGAGCCACGGGACCTTCCCCTCCTCGATGAGGTCGAGCTCCTCTTCCATGTGGGCCGTGAACTCCACGTCCAGTATCTCGGGAAAGCTCTCGACGAGCATGTCGGTGACGAGGAAGCCGAGGTCCGTGGGCTTGAGCTGCGAGCCCTCCTTCACCACGTACTCGCGCTCCTGGATCGTCGAGAGTATGGCGGCGTAGGTGGAGGGGCGGCCTATGCCGTTCTCCTCGAGCTCCTTTACGAGCGTTGCCTCGGTGTAGCGCGGCGGCGGCTGTGTGAAGTGCTGCTGGGGCACAAGCGATTTCAGCTCCAGCTTGTCTCCCTTTGAGAGGGGAGGCAGCGCCGCGGCCTTTTCCTCCTCCTCGTCGCGGCTCTCCACGTATACGGCCGTGAAGCCCGGAAACTTCATGACCGTGCCCGTGGCCTGGAAGACGTACTCGCCGGCCGTTATCTTCACCCTTGTCTGGTCGAAGAGCGCCGGGGCCATCTGGCTCGCCACGAACCTGTTCCATATGAGCTGGTAGAGGCGGAACTGATCGCGCGAGAGGTGGGGCTTCACCGCCTCGGGCGGGTACTGGAAGTAGGTGGGCCTTATGGCCTCGTGGGCGTCCTGCGCGCTCTTCTTGTTGCGGTAGACGTTGGGCTTTTTCGGGAGGTAGGCGTCGCCGTAGCGCTCCTTTATGAGCGTCCTCACCGCGGTGACGGCCTCGGCCGACACCCTCGTGGAGTCGGTCCGCATGTAGGAGATGAGCCCGACCGGTCCCGCCTCGCCTATGTCCACCCCCTCGTAGAGCTGCTGGGCGATGACCATCGTCTTCTTGGCCGTAAAGCCGAGCTTTCTGGCCGCCTCCTGCTGGAGCTTGCTCGTGGTGAAGGGCGCAAGGGGGTTGCGCTTCCTCTCCTTCTTCTCCGCCTCGGCGACGACGAACTCGGCGTTCGAGAGTTCGGCCACCACGGCCGAGGCCTCGGCCTCGCTGCCTATCTCTATCTTGGCGCCGCCCTTTTTTGCGAGCCTGGCCTCGAACCCGCCGTCCCCGCCGGCCTTCAGAAGCGCCGTAACCGACCAGTACTCCCTGGGCTCGAAGGCCTGTATGGCCCGCTCGCGCTCGCATACGAGCCTTACGGCCACGGACTGCACCCTCCCGGCGCTGAGCCCCCGGCGCACCTTCTCCCAGAGGATGGGGCTCACCTGGTAGCCCACGAGCCTGTCGAGGATGCGGCGGGCCTGCTGGGCCTCGAACTTGTTGCGGTCCAGCTCCCTGGGGTGGGCGATGGCCTCCTTCACGGCCTGCTCGGTTATTTCATTGAAGAGGACGCGGTAGACCCTGGCCTTTTTCTTCTTCCCCGCCACCTCGTCGGCTATGTGCCAGGCGATGGCCTCCCCCTCGCGGTCGGGGTCCGGTGCGAGGTATATATTCTCGGCCTTGCTGCCCGCCTTCTTGAGCTCGGCTATGGTCTTGCCCTTGCCCTTTATGGTGACGTAGTGGGGCTCGAAGTCCTTCTCGATGTCCACGCCGAGCTTGCTCTTGGGGAGGTCCTTTATGTGGCCCACCGAGGCCATGACAGTGAAGTCCTTGCCCAGGAACTTGTTGAGCGTTCTCGCCTTGGCGGGCGACTCGACTATGACAAGCGATTTCGCCATCGTTTGAGGTCTCTTCCTTTCGTTGCGTATTACGGCGCCGCGATGCCTTACGCCTTTAAGAAACTCTGATTTATTACACTGAGGGGAGCTTTTTGTAAAAGGGTCACAGACCCCCGGTTCCCTCAGACTCCCTCCAAAAACTTTTAACGCGAGTTGGTTTCCCCCTGTTTTGCCAAGCAAAACAGGGGGAAACCAACTCGTATTAAAAGTCTTTGAAGGGGGTCTGGGGGAAACTTTCTACAGAAAGTTTCCCCCAGCGTAATTAATCAGAG
>DRME01000054.1 GCA_011375175.1 Deltaproteobacteria bacterium
ACCCCCTTCAAAGACTTTTAATTCCCTGCGGTTCATCCCGATTTTGCTTGCAAAATCGGGATGAACCGCAGGGCGTTAAAAGTTTTTGGAGGGAGTCTGAGGGAACCTTTTTACAAAAAGGTTCCCTCAGTGCAATAAATCAGAGCTTCCCTGATATCTCCTCGGAAGGAGCGAGAAGGGGGGCCTTCGATTATTTACGTCTGGGGGTCCTTTTTTCGAGGAGGTCTGGAGGCCGCGGTGGGGGTGTGGGGCCGCAAAGGCGTAAAAGGACCCCGCCTGGCGCGGGCCTACACCCCCACAGCGGCCTCCAGGCCGGTATGCCGCCGCCCGGGCGGCCGTCCGGTCCGTCGGCGCGGCCTGCAACCCGGGTCTTCGCTCTTCTTTTCCCTTGACAAATCACCGCCGTATCCTTATCATCAATGTCAAGGGGGGCCGGGAATACGGGAGGCCGGGAATACGGGAGACCGGGAGTCCGGGAGGGGGGAAGAATCCGGGAGGCCGGGAAAGTGTGGTGCCGCGGACGTGCAGGGATTTGCCCGGCGATATCCTCCCCGGCCGCTCCATCGCGGGGCGGAGCGCGGCCGAGAGGACGTGGGCGTCGCCGCGGAAAGAACGCTAAGGAAGTTGCAGGCGCGTAGCTCAGTGGGAGAGCGCTACCTTGACACGGTAGAGGTCGGCGGTTCGAAACCGCCCGTGCCTACCATCTTCTCGAAGGCCGCTGCCGGCAGTGCCTCCAGGGCTTGTGCCGAAGGCGGCCTTCTTTTTGTTGTGTTGTGGTAGTTGTAAAGGGGCGGAGAGCGGACGGAGGCGCCGTCGCGGTTGCGCCGTCCATGCGTCCGCAAGGAGAAAAAGGTTGACAAGAGCCCGGCGGATCGGGATAATAAGAGTTTGTCTTTCAGCGATGGCCGGACTTCAGAGGCGTCACCCTGGCCGCCGGCGGCCGGGCGATGCCTCTTGTTTTTTTATGACCGGCGCCCGGTTGCGGGCGCACCGGGTGTCTTCATGATCAAGGCGACCCTCCCGGAGGGCGGGGAAAAGACGTTCGACGACGGCGCAACCTGCGCCGACGTGCTCAGAGGGCTCGACGAGAAGCTCGCAAGGCGGGCCGTGGCCGTCAGGGTCGACGGCGTGGTGCGCGACCTGCGCGAGCCGCTGGGGGCCGGCGATGTGGGCGGACGCGCCGTCGTCGTCGAGCCCGTCACCCTCGATAGCCCCGAGGGCCTCGACATATGCCGCCACTCCGCGGCCCACGTCGTGGCCCAGGCGGTCAAAGAGGTCATGGGCGGCGATGTGAAGCTCGCCATCGGCCCCACCATAGCCGACGGCTTCTACTACGACTTCGACGCGCCCAGGCCCTTTACGCCGCAGGACATCGAGGCCGTCGAGGAGGCGGCAAGGGAGATCGTAAGGAGCAACATCCCCTTCGAGCGCGAGGAACTCGGCCGTCATGAGGCGATCTCGCTCTTCAGGGAGCTCGGCGAGGACTACAAGGTGGAGCTCATCGAGGAGATGGAGCGTCCCACGGTGAGCGTCTTCCGCCAGGACGGCTTCGTAGACCTCTGCCGGGGACCCCACCTGCCGAGCACGGGCTGGATAAAGGCCTTCAAGCTCACCGGCACGGCCGGCGCCTACTGGCGGGGCGACGAGAAGAACAGGATGCTCCAGCGCGTCTACGGCACGGCCTTCGCCGACCGCAAGGCCCTCAAGGCCCACCTCGCGCGCATCGAGGAGGCCAAGCGCCGCGACCACAGAAAGCTCGGCCGCGAGCTCGACCTCTTCAGCACGAGCGACGACATAGGCGCCGGACTGGTGCTCTGGCACCCGAAGGGCGCGACGATCCGCCGCATCATCGAGGACTTCTGGCGCACGGAGCACGTAAAGGGCGGCTACCACATAGTCTACTCGCCGCACGTGGCGAAGCTCGACCTCTGGAAGAGGAGCGGCCACTGGGACTTCTACCGCGACAACCTCTTCAGTCCCATGGACGTGGAAGGGCAGGAGTACATCGTAAAGCCCATGAACTGCCCCTTCCACATAGAGCTCTACAGGAGCAGGCTTCGAAGCTACCGCGACCTCCCGATCCGCTACGCCGAGCTCGGCACGGTCTACCGCTTCGAGCGCTCCGGCGTGCTCCACGGACTGCTGCGCGTGCGGGGCTTCACACAGGACGACGCCCACATATTCACCACGCCGCAGATGCTGGAAGACGAAATAAGGGGCGTGCTCAACTTTACCCTTTACATTCTGAAGAGTTTCGGTTTTAATGAGTTCCAGGTCTACCTCAGCACGAGGCCCGACAAGTTCGTCGGCACGCCCGAAAACTGGGACGCCGCCGAAAAGGCCCTGGCCGCGGCGCTCGATGCCGCGGACCTCGACTACGAGATAGACCCGGGCGAGGGCGTCTTCTACGGCCCCAAGATCGACATAAAGATCAGGGACGTGCTCGGCAGGGCATGGCAGTGCTCGACCGTGCAGGTCGACTTCAACCTGCCCGAGCGCTTCGACGTAACCTATCGCGGCGCCGACGGCGGCGAAAGCCGCCCCATAATGATCCACCGGGCGCTGATGGGCTCGCTGGAGCGCTTCTTCGGATGCCTCGTCGAGCACTACGCCGGCGCCTTCCCGCTCTGGCTCGCGCCGGTGCAGGCCAAGGTCCTCACCGTCACCGACCGCACGGCCGCTTACGCCGCATCGGTGCTCTCCCGTCTCCGGGACGAGGGCTTCAGGGCGGAGCTCGACGACCGCAACGAGAAACTGGGCTTCAAGATCCGCGAGGCCCAGCTCGAAAAGATACCTTACATGCTCGTCATAGGCGACCGCGAGGCGCAGCGGCGGCTCGTCGCCCCCCGCATCCGCGGCGAGGGCGACGTGGGAGCCATGAGCGTCGACGCCCTCGTGGAGCGCATGAAAAGAGAGAACAGACCGTTGGGAGGTGAGCTTTCATAGCAAGAGACTCATTGAGAGTAAACAGGATGATAAGGGTGCCCCAGGTGCGCGTCGTGGACCCCGACGGCAAGCAGCTCGGCATACTGGACCTCAAGGCCGCGCTCAAGGCCGCCGAGGACGCGGGTCTCGACCTCGTGGAGGTGGCCCCCCACGCCGCTCCGCCCGTGTGCCGCATCATGGACTACGGCAAGCACAAGTACCTGATGAGCAAGAAGGCGCACGAGGCCAAGAAAAAGCAGACGATCATCCACGTAAAGGAGGTCAAGTTCCGCTGCAAGACCGAGGAGCACGACTTCCAGTTCAAGCTGAAAAACATCATCCGCTTCCTCAGGGGCGGAAACAAGGTGAAGGTCTCCATGCTCTTCCGGGGGCGCGAGATAACGCACACCGAGATCGGCCACCAGATGCTCCAGCGCGTGGTCGAGGAGGTCCGCGAGTACGGCTCGGTGGAGCAGATGCCGCGTCTTGAGGGCAGGAGCATGACCATGATAATATCTCCGAACCAGCCCAGACAGCAACAGCAGTAAAGGAGGCTACGGTGCCCAAGATAAAGACCAACCGCGGGGCGGCCAAGAGGTTCAGGACCACCGCCACGGGACGCATAAAGAGAAACAAGGCGGGACGCAGGCACATACTCACGAGCAAGCCGGAGGGCAGAAAGCGCTCGCTGCGAAAGGCCGCCTACGTATCGAGGGCCGACGCCGCCGCCGTCAAGGCCCTCATCCCCTACTCCTGAGAGGGGCGGGGATGACGCCCGGCGCGGGGGCGGCGGGCCGTGGAGACCCCGCGGCTTCTCTCGCGGGGCGTCGATGGGCGCGGCGGGGCCCGGCGGGCCGTGGAGCCCGGGCGCGCGGGGGCCGTGCCGTGTCGATACAAACAAGGAAGACAGGGAGTAGACAGCAATGCCGAGGGTCAAGAGGGCGGTACACGCCAAGAAGAAGAGAAGGAAGATATTAAAGGCCGCCAAGGGCTACAGGGGCGGGCGCGGCAAGCTGCTTCGCAGCGCCACCGAGGCCGTCGAGCGCGGTCTCTGCTACGCCTACCGCGACAGGCGCGCAAAGAAACGCGAGTTCCGCAGGCTCTGGATAACGAGGATAAACGCCGCGGCCCGCGCCAACGACATAACCTACAGCCGCCTCGTCGAGGGACTCGCCAAGGCCGACGTGGCCATCGACCGCAAGGTCCTCTCCGAGCTCGCCGTGAGCGACCCGGCCGGGTTCGCCCGCCTGGTCCAGGTGGCAAAGGAGCGGCTCTGCGCCTGAGCCGACCGCCCCTGCGGGGCCTTATCCGCCCTTCGGGGTCCGGCTCCCATGAGATTCGGCGACTGCCGTTCCCGGCGGGCCGTCGTTTTCGTCCCCTCCGTATTCGGTCCGCTCAAGGGGCGGAGATCCCCTGTGTTGAGGGCGGCGGCCCCCTGTGTAAGGACCCCGGGGAAGTGCTCGACCAATCGACGCTAAGGCGGCGGCCCCCCGTGATGGGCGGCGGCCCCGCAAAGGGGTTCGTCACCTCTCCCTCGCCGCAGCTCTCTTCCCTCCCGTCCATGCCGGGCCCTTTGCTCCGGCGCGCCGGGGGCGCACGGCGGCGGGCCGACCGGGAAGAACGAAACAGGAGAGCACAGCCACTTGTCCGTTTCCCCTTCGACAGACAAAATGGACGACATGGACGACGCCGTCGGCCGCGAACTCGAGCGCATCGAGAGGTCCTTTGACGAGGCGATCTCCGCGGCCTCCGACCTCCAGGACGTTGCGCGCATAAGGTCGAGGTTCCTCGGCCGCAAGGGCGAGCTCGCCTCGCTCATAAAGGGGCTTGGCAAGATGCCGCCCCAGCGGCGCCGCGAGGCCGGCTCCCTCATGAACAGCCTCAAGACAAGGCTCGAGGAGGAGCTCGAGGTCGCCTCGGCGAGGATCGAGGAGAAGAAGAGGGCCGAGAGCCTCGCCTCCCAGCGCCTCGACGTGACGCTTCCGGGCAGGCGTCCGGAGCTCGGCCGCTCCCATCCCGTCTCCCAGGTCATGGAGGAGATAGAGGACATCTTCCACGGCCTCGGCTTCGAGACGGCCGAGGGTCCCGAGGTCGAGCACGACTACTACAACTTCGAGGCCCTCAACATACCGAAGGAACACCCGGCCCGCGACATGCAGGACACCTTCTACATCGCCAGGGACCTGCTGCTCCGCACCCATACCTCGCCCGTCCAGATCCGCATCATGGAGCAGCGCCGCCCGCCGCTGCGCGTAATAGCGCCGGGCACGGTCTACCGCCGCGACTCGGACCTCACGCACACCCCCATGTTCCACCAGGTCGAGGGCTTCATGGTCGACGACGGGATCACGTTCGGCGACCTCAAGGGCGTGCTCACGCTCTTCCTCCACAGGCTCTTCGACGCCGACGTCGAGCTGCGCTTCAGGCCCAGCTACTTCCCCTTCGTCGAGCCCGGGGCCGAGGTGGACATAAGGTGCGTCATCTGCCGGGGGTCGGGCTGCAGGACCTGCAAGTCCACGGGATGGATCGAGATCCTCGGGGCGGGCATGATACACCCAAGGGTCTTCACCTCGGTGGGCTACGACCCCGAGGAGTACGCGGGATTCGCCTTCGGCCTCGGCATCGAGCGCATAGCCATGCTCAAGTTCGGCATAGACGATATAAGGCTCTTCTTTGAAAACGATCTCAGGTTCTTGAAACAGTTCTGACGCCGGACGGTCCCTCGGGCGGCGGCCGCCCGGCCCTCTCCGCCCTCGAGGGGGTGTCCGTCCGGCACCGGGGTGCCTACAGGGATGCTCTTCAGTTACAACTGGCTAAAGGAATTCGCCGATCCCCGCATGGACGTCGCCGAGCTCGCCGAGCGCCTCACCATGACGGGCTTCGAGGTCGAGGGCGTGGAGGAGACCGAGGCCCTCTCGAGCAAGGTCGTAACGGCCGAGATCCTCACCGTCGAGCCTCATCCAAACGCCGACAAGCTCTCGCTCTGCCGCGTGGCCACCGACAAGGACGAGTACACCGTCGTCTGCGGCGCAAGGAACATGAAGCCCGGCGACAAGGTGGCCCTTGCGCTCGCGGGCGCCAGGCTGCCCGGCGGCGTGAAGATCAAGAAGTCCAGGATCCGCGGCGTCCAGTCCGAGGGCATGATGTGCTCCGAGGTGGAACTCGGCATAGCCGACACGTCGGAGGGGATCATGATACTGCCCGACGACACGCCCCTCGGCGAGGACGTGAACACGCTCCTCAAGCTCGGCGACGCCGTACTCGACGTGGCCGTCCTTCCCAACAGGCCGGACTGCCTCAGCGTGCGGGGGCTTGCGCGCGAGATATCGGCCGTAACGGGGGCGGCCTTCCGCGACGTGGAGCCTGCGCTCAAGGAGACCGGCGCGCCGGTGGACGAGCTTGCGCGCATAGAGGTGGAGGCGCCGCAGGTGTGCCGCCGTTACGCCGCAAGGGTGGTGGAGGGCCTCATAGTCGGCCCATCGCCCCGGTGGCTGAGCCGCAGGCTCGAGGCCATGGGCGTCCGCTCGGTCAACAACGTCGTGGACGTGACCAACTACGTGCTGCTCGAACTCGGCCAGCCGCTCCACGCCTTCGACCTCGACCTCGTAAAGGATTCGACCCTCGTCGTCAGGACAGCCCGCGAGGGAGAGAGCATCGTCACCCTCGACGGCGTCGCAAGAGCGCTCCGCGAGGGGATGCTCGTCATCGCCGACGCCTCCGGCCCCCAGGCCGTGGCCGGCGTGATGGGCGGCAGGGCCACCGAGGTGACCGGCTCAACCACGCGGGTCCTCATCGAGGCCGCATGGTTCGATCCCCGCTCGGTGCGGCGCACCTCGCGGGAGCTCAACCTCTCGACCGATTCGTCCTACCGCTTCGAGCGGGGCGTCGATATCGAGGGGGTCGCCCAGGCCCTCGACAGGGCCGCCGCCCTCATGGCCGACATCGCCGGCGGCAGGGTCGCCGCGGGACGCATAGACCGCCGAATTGGGGGGTTCGAGCCCCGGCGTGTGCGCTTCAGGCTCGAGCGCGCATCCCGGCTCCTCGGCCTCCCCCTCGACGCCGACGACGTGGCGGCCAAGCTCTCTTCCCTGGGCATAACCCTCGTCGATACCGGCACCCCCGGCGTCTGGACCGCCGAGCCGCCGAGCTACCGCTGTGACATCACCCTCGAGGCCGACCTTATAGAAGAGGTCGCAAGGCTCACCGGCTTCGACGCCGTGGAGGCCACCGTCCCGGCGGCCCCTATCGCCTCGACCGGAGGGGAGCGCACCGTCCACCTCAAGCGCCACGTAAAGACCTTGCTCGTCAACAGCGGCTTCTGCGAGGTCATGAACTACAGCTTCATCTCCCAGGACGCCTTCGCCGCCGCCTGCCCCGCCGGCAAGAAGGGGGTCGTCATCCTCAATCCCATAAGCGAGGACCAGGTCGTCATGCGCACGAGCCTTCTCGCCTCCCTCATGGAGAACCTGACCCTCAACCTCTCGCGCCGCAACGACGAGATAAAGATATTCGAGTTCGGCCCCGTCTTCGAGGACGCCGACGACAGGGTGGTCGAGAAGTGGAAGGTGGCGGGCCTGATGTACGGCTCCAGAAACCCCGCAAGCTGGAACAATCCGGCCGTCCCCCTCGACTTCTACGACGTAAAGGGCGTGGTGGAAAAACTAATGGAAAGCCTGGCGCTCGACGAGCTCATGACCGTGTCGGCGTCGGGCTCGGCCGGCTTCTTCCATCCCGGCCGCTGCGCCGAGGTCTTCCTCAACGGCAAGTTCGTCGGCATCTTCGGCGAGGCCCACCCGGAGATACTCAAAAGGTATGAGCTGCGCAGGGCGGCCTACCTCTTCGAGCTCGACATCGAGTCCGTGGCGCGCCTGTACAGCCCCGCAAGAAGCTACAGGCCCATCGCCCGCTTCCCCGGGTCGAGCCGCGACGTGGCCTTCATCGTCGACGACTCGGTGCCCTACGGGGAGATTATCGACGAAATCAACGGACTCCACATAAAACTTATTGAAAAGATTGACTTGTTTGATGTATACTATGGCAGTGAAATCCCCCCCGGCAAGCGCAGCCTCGCCCTCAGGGTCGTATACAGGCTCGCCGACAGGACGCTCACCCATGCCGAGGTCGACGAGGCCCATGAAAAGCTGACGAGGCGCCTTGTCGAGAAGTTCGGCGTGGAGCTGCGGGTTTAGCACCCTCCGGGCGCCGCAGGGCAGGGCAGGGGGGAGACCGCCGGCGCGCGGGAAGGCGGAAAGGACGGTCGCCATACGATCCATGGGCGGAGGCCGGAGGTGGGGCGGAGCTTGCCCCCCGCCCAGTCACAGGCAGCAGGAGGAGGAGATGACCAAGGCCGATATTGTCGAGATTGTCTTTGAAAAGGTAGGTTTTTCGAAGAAAGACATCGCCGCTGTGGTCGACCAGATATTCGAGACCATAAAGGCGACCCTCGAACAGGGCGAAAAGGTCAAGATCTCCGGCTTCGGCAACTTCTCCATACGCCACAAGAGGGCGAGACGGGGGCGCAACCCCCAGACGGGCGACGAGATAACCATCGACGAACGGAAGGTCATGACCTTCAAGGCGAGCCAGTTGCTCAAGAAGGCCATAAACGAACACAAGCGGTAGCGCGCTCCGTCTTCGGGCCGAGCCTTTGCCTCGAAGAGGGCGCGGAAAGAGAGTCCGTTGTCGCCGTTGCGGGGTGCGATCTCCGCTGCGAAAAGGTGGTCGGGCCTTGGTGACGAAGAAGAAGACCGGCGAAGACGTGGAGATCCCCGACAGGCTCTACTTCAAGATCGGCGAGGTGGCCAGGATCGTTCAGGTCAAGCCCCACGTGCTGAGGTACTGGGAGTCGGAGTTCAACGTCTGTCCCCGCAAGTCGAAGACGAACCAGCGGGTCTACACAAGGCGCGACGTCGAGACCATCCTCGACATCAAGCGTCTCCTCTACGAGGAGAAGTTCACCATCGAAGGGGCCAGGAGAAAGCTCGAAGAGATGGAGTCCGAGCGCGACCGCCAGCTCGGCCTCCCCTTCAACGACAGCAAATACCTCTCGCTTCTCAAGACGCTGAAGCGGGAACTCATGAGCATAAGAAAACTGCTTCACTGACGGTAAGCTTCCGGGTGCCCCTCTTCCCGCGTAATGGAAGGGGGATAAGAAAGCTGCTTCACCGGCGGCAAGCTTGCAGGGGCCTCTACTTCCCGCCCGCCGCCGGGCCGGGAGGAGGCCGCACATACGACGTGTCGGGGCGTGGCGCAGTCTGGTAGCGCACTAGCATGGGGTGCTAGGGGTCGGAGGTTCAAATCCTCTCGCCCCGACCACTTACTTTCTTTTTTGTAAAAAAGAAAGTAAGCAAAGAAAAAACAATAGGAAGTTTGCTTCATGGCAGGTAAATTCGATCTTCGAGCCGCGTTGGTTCTCATGATGGCTGATGAAACGAGGTTCTTCAGCCGAAGTTAAGGAAGCTCTGATTAATTACCCTGGGGGAAACTTTCTGTAGAAAGTTTCCCCCAGTGCAATAAATCAGAGTTGCCTTAAGAGTCTTTGAAGGGGCGTCCTGCCCTCGCCATCTTGCGTTGGGTGGGCTGTGCCGGGGGTACGGGCCGCAAAGGCGTAAAAAAACCCGCCTGGCGCGGGCCGTACCCCCGGTACAGCCGAAGACCCGAATAACATACGATGGGTCTGGGGGGAACGCGGGCCTGTGGCCCTTCTACAGAAAGTTTCCCCCGGACTGCCTCACATCTCCACAAGCACCTTGATCACGCCTTTTGCAGATGCCTTCTCGAAGGCCTCGACACCGCCTGCAAGGCCGGTGCGCCGGGAGACGAGGGCCTTCACCTCGACGAGCCCCTGCGTCAGGGCCCGCAGCGCCGGCTCGAAAGGGCCGCAGCGCGAGCCGAGAAGCGTTATTTCGTCGATGACCAGGCGGTTCAGGTCCGCCTCCCGGCGGGCTGCCACCGTCGTCTTCACCACCACCGTGCCCCGTGGTCTTACGTACCGCAGGGCCTCGGCCACCCCGGCGGGGCGGCCCGTGCACTCCACCACAACGTCGAAGCGGTGACCCCGGCGCATGAGTTCCGCCCCGTCGGCAGTCGTCTCGATGCCCCGTGTCTCGAGGATGGAGAGTTTGTCGCCGTGACGGCCTGCGCACACCACGCGGCGGCTCCTAAGGGCGAGAACCTGGGCCGCAAGCAGGCCGAGCCTGCCGTCGCCCATGACGAGCACCCGGTCGTCTTCGCCCACGTCCGTCTGCTCCAGGATCTCGAAGGCCGCCGCCAGCGGTTCGGTGAAGACCGCCTCCTCGTCGTCCACGCCGTCGTCCACGACGTGGAGGTTTTCCACAGGGAGGGTCAGGTACTCGGCCAGAGCCCCGTCCTTGCCGGCGATGCCCAGCACCTTCCGGTCCGGGCAGTGGGCCGAGAGGCCCCGGCGGCAGAGGCCGCAGCGCCGGCAGCTTATGTTTATCTCTCCCACGACGCGCCTGCCCTCCATGAACCGGTCGGCCGCTTTCTCGACCACACCGACGAACTCGTGGCCCGGGACCCCCGCGAAGTCCATGTAGCCCCTCGTTATCTCGAGGTCCGTTGCGCAGATGCCCGCAAGGGTGACCCTTACGAGCGCCTCGCCGGGCTCCGGCACGGGCACGGGATAGTCCGAAAGCAGGCGCAGTCCGCTCTCTCGATGGTAGTGAAGCGCTCGCATCCTTTCATCCCCCCTCCGCCGCCCCGCCTGCGCCCATCGCCCTCACGCCCTGAAGCGGGGAGCCGGGCTCCATGGAGGCGGCTTTCCTCAATATGATGATATCACCTCAGCCCCAGCCTGTCCATTTGCTCACTGTCCGGGCCGCCGAATTTAAACCTTGCTTTTTTGGAATATTTAGTTCAATATTTATCGTTAAATGCCGATAGTTATATTATCTTGCCGAATCCTCGTCGAGGGAGGTCGGTCTGCCGCGCCGAGAGGTGCCTTCTGCGTTGCGGAGAGGGGCTATCGAGGTCCTTGAAGGAGGCTCTCTGAAAACAGAGGGCGGCGGGGCTCTCTCCGGCCATCGCGGAGTGCTCATGCGGCGGACCATCACGGCGCGCAGCCCTTATGGCTTCGAACGGTGGTAGCGAAAAGACCTTACAGGATACTTGTTGTTGAGCGGGACCATGAAAGGGCCGTCTCCATGAAGGAGCGGCTTTCCGCGCTGTCGGGATATCTCGATATCCTGGCCGCCTCGTCCTGCGACGAGGCCGCCGCCGTCGCCGGCGCGGGAGGCTGTGATGTGGCGGTAATCGGCTCCGTCGGCGAGCCGGCCGCCGTGCTCGAGCGGCTCGTGGAGATCGACTCCCAGAGGCCGGTCATACTCCTCGTCTCCCTGGAGAGCGAGGCCGACCGGGAGCGGGCGTTCAGGCTCGTGGAGCGGGGCGCGTTCGAATGCGTCGACGGTGGCGAGCGGTTCGCTCTCGAGGGGGCCGTGGTGCGCGCCCTGCGCACCTCGGAACTCGGCATCAGGCTGAAGGGGCTCGAAAGGGCCCTGGCCGAGAAGACGAGCCACATGGAGAGCATCCTGCGCTCTTCCATCGACCTCGCCATAGCCGCCACCGACCTCGACTTCCGTATCATATATCTCAACCCCGTGGCTGAAAAGCTCTTCGGCCGCCGGGCCGAAGAAGTGACGGGACGCCCCGTGGACGACGTCTTGCTCGGCGACTACCTCGAGCCGGAGCGTATCCGGCCGGCCTTCGACACCGTCAGGCGCAACGGAGAGTTCCGGTGGCGGGCCGAGACGCAAAGGGACGGACGGCGGCGCGTGATCGACGCGCTGATCACGGCCATAAGGGATGAGCACGGCGGCATACGCGGCTTCGTCATCGCCTCCAGGGACATCACGGACGAGAGGATCGCCTGGGAGAGCCTCGATATGCGCCTGCGCCAGCAGGCCCTGGTGGCCGAGTTCGGCCAGTGCGCCCTCGAGATCGTGGACCTCTCGTCCATCATGGACGAGGCCGTCAGGGTCGTGGCCAAGGGGCTCGACGTGGAGTTCGCCAAGGTCCTCGAGCTCAACGAAGAGCGCGACGCCTTCCTCCTGGCGGCGGGCGTGGGATGGAAGGAGGGGCTCGTCGGGAGCGCGAAGGTCGGCGCCGGCATGGACTCGCAGGCCGGATACACACTCCACGCCGATGGGCCGGTGGTGGTCTCGGAGCTCTCCTCCGACCCCCGTTTCAAGGGACCCGCGCTGCTCAGGGATCACGGCGTGGTCAGCGGTCTGAGCGTGCTGCTCCACGGGGCGGACAGGCCCTACGGCGTCCTCGGCGCCCATACCGCGAAAAGACGCGTCTTCACGGGCGACGACATCAACTTCCTCCAGTCCGTGGCCAACGTCCTCTCGGCCGCCATCGTGCGGCGCCGCCTCGAACTCGACATGCAGTTCGTCGTCGGCGCAACCGCCTTCGTTAGCGGCGAGGAGTTCTTCACCGAACTCGTAAGGCGGCTTGCCGAGGTCCTCGGCGTTCGCTACGCCCTCATCTGCGAGCTCGTCGAGGACGGCACGGCGGCGGAGACGCTCGCCGTCTGGGCCGGAGGCGAAAAGAGCGCCAACTTCAGGTATCGGCTCAAGGGCACGCCCTGCGAGCAGGTCGTCACGGGGCAGGTGGAGTGCTACTACCCCGAGGGGGTGGCCGAACTCTTCCCCGAGGACCGCATGCTCGCCGAGATGGGCATCGAGAGCTACCGCGGCGTGGCGCTCGTCGCAAGCAGCGGCGAGGTCGTCGGTCTTCTCGTCGTGCTCCACGACAAGAGGATGCCGAAGGAACGCAACGTCGAGACCTTTCTGCGGCTCTTCGCCTCCCGTATCGGCGCCGAGATCGAGCGGGTGCGGGCCGAAAGACGCCTCAAGTACCGCACCACCGTGGAGAAGGCCATAGCCCGCGTGTCGGCGCGCTTCGCCTCGTCGCCCGAGACCACGGTGAACGAGGCCCTGGCCGTCATGGGAGAAGCCGTCGACGCCGACAGGGTCCATGTCTGCATGATAAGCGACGACGGCAGGTACGTGAGCAACACCCACGAGTGGTGCAACGACGGTGTAGAGTCGCGCAGGGAACTCCTCCAGAACATAGAGGTCGGACGTATCGCATGGCTGCTCGAAAGGCTCGGCCGCGACGAGAACATAATAGTGGGTTCCGTCGAATCCCTCTCCGAAGACGCCGCCGGCATACGGGGACTCATGAAACTGCGTGGAGCGCGGTCCGTCATCATCGTGCCCATGAAGGACAGCGACGGCTCCCTCACCGGCTTCATAGGCTTTGACAGCGTCCGGCGCGGACGCGCCTGGTCCGACGACGACGCCGGCATGCTCCGTGTGGTGAGCGACCTGATAGCAGGCCACCGGGCGCGCAAGCGCACGGCCATGCACCTCAAAAAGCTCGAAAACGCCATAGAACAGGCCGTCGAGATGGTCGTCGTCACCGACTCTTCCGGTGTCATCGAGTACGTAAACCCCGCCGTCTCGCGCATAAGCGGCTACAGCCGCGAAGAGCTGATAGGCAGGACGCCGGCCGTATTCAAGTCGGGCCACCAGGACGGGGAGTTCTACCGCCGCCTGTGGGAGACCATTATGGACGGCCGCATCTGGAGTGGCGAGCTCGTCAACAGGGGAAAGGACGGCGCCCTCTGGAACGAGGAGATGACCATCTCGCCCATAAAGGACGAAAACGGGGAAGTCACCCACTTCGTGGCCATAAAACGCGACATAAGCGAGAAGAAACGGCTCGAGGAACGGCTTCGCCGCAGCGAGAGGCTCTCCTCCATAGGCACGCTCGTCTCCGGCGTGGCCCACGAGCTCAACAACCCCCTCACCGCCATACTCGGCTTTTCCGAAGGGCTGGTCGAGATGGAAGACCTCGACGAGCATGTGAGAAGCGATCTCGACGTCATAGCCGCCCAGTCGCGCCGGGCCGTGGAGATCGTGCGGGGGCTGCTCAGGTTCACCGGCGTGAAGACCTCCTCCAAGGTGTCGCTCGACATCAACGAGCTGATATCGGGCGTGCTCGAGTTCCAGGGGCGGGACCTGGCACGCAGCGGCATAGAAGTGAGACGCGAGTTCACCGAGCCGCTTCCTCCCGTCCTCGGCGACGCCACACAACTGCAGCAGGTCTTCCTCAACATCGTCTCCAACGCCCAGTACGAGATGCGCAGCGCAAACGGCGGCGGAGTGCTCACCGTCAGGACCTCTTCCTCCGACGACGAGGTGCGCGCCGTGTTCGAAAACAACGGCCCCCCCATACCGGAACACGTCATGGCCAACATCTTCGACCCCTTCTTTACGGGCAAGAAGGTGGGTGACGGCACGGGACTGGGGCTCTCCATCGCCTACGCCGTGGTCAAGGAGCACGGCGGAGGGATCTGGGCCGAAAACATCGACGACGGCGTGAGGTTTACCGTGACCTTGCCCGCCGCCGCTCCTGCGCCGCGGGAAAAGAGGCCTGCCCGTGACGCCGCCGCGGCGTCCGCGGCCGCCGCGGACGCACGGGTGCTCGTCGTCGAGGACGACGAAGCCATCGGCCGCTGGCTCGAACGGGTCCTCCTGTCCAGGGGATTCGAGGTCGTCAGGGCCGCCAACGGCAAGGAGGCCGTCACCGTACTCGACGGCGACCCGGCTTTCGACTGCGTCCTCTCCGACGTGAAGATGCCGGAGATGACGGGCATAGAGCTGGGAGCGTGGATAGCCGACAACAGGCCGAACCTTCTCGGCAGACTCGTCCTTCTCACTGGCGCCATAGACAAGGAGGTGGACAAGTGCTGCGCCCGCTGGGGCTGTCGCTACATGATGAAGCCCCTCAACAGCAAAAAGCTTGTCGAAACGGTATCCGCCATCTCCGAACCCTCGCCCTGAGAGCCGCCTTACAGTCCCTTCCATTCTTACGCAAATCCGTAACAGCGTCATGCATGGAGCGCCGATCTATGCTATAATAGTAAGAAAGCCCTGACTCATTCTCCAGACGGCTGCTGCCGGAGTTCGCCTTTCGGCCGCAAGGGCCGCCGACAGGCTTTGAGAGGCTTCGCAAGAAATACAGATGACCGTTAAACTCCGGTACCATCATGCTTCGCATAAGGACACGTCTTCTCCTGGGATACAGCGTCGGCGTCCTTCTGTTCCTCGTCGTGGGCTCCATAGGGCTCTATTCGCGCCAGACCCTCTCCGACGCGCTGGGGAATGTGGGCAGCGCGGCCGTCGAGCTCGACGTGCTCCACAAGCTGACCCTCGCAGTCCACATGGGCCTTGTCATGCCCCCCAACAACTACGTCCTCACCGCAGACCCGGCCGAGCGCACCCGCTTCGACGACGGCCTGCGCGACGCCGAGTCACTCCTCTCCCGCTACGGCGCCCTTGCCGGCAGTGACAGGAGACTGCTCGACGACATGAGGTCGAGGATCTCCGAGCTCAGGACCCTGGGCGGCGAGATCTTCAGCCTGCCGCCCGACAGACTCGACTACGCCTCCGCCCGCCTCTCCCGCCTCAACGACGCCTCGCGGACGCTGCTCCACAGGCTGCGCATCGCCGGAAGCGAAAAGGAGGCCGAGCTCGAGAGCCGCATCGAACGCGGACAGCGGGTCTTGACCTTCGTATCCCGCTCCATGATGGCCGGAGCGGCCGCCGTGCTGATCCTCGGCGTGCTCACCATCCTCTACCTCGACCGCATGGTGAGGATCCCCGTGGAAAGACTCAGCGACGGCGTCAAGGGCATAGGCGCCGGCCGGTGGACGAAGGTGGAGATAGATGACGACGCCGAGATAGGCAGGCTGGCCGAGGAGTTCAACGCCATGGTCGACAGGCTCAGCGAGTACTACGAGGCCCTCGAGAGCAAGGTTGCCGAGAGGACCCGCGAACTGGAGGAGGCCAACAGGCGGCTCGAGATCCTTGCCGTGACCGACGGCCTGACAGGCCTATACAACCACCGCTACTTCTACGAACGCCTCGCCCAGGAATTCCACCGCACCGTGCGCTACGGCCGCCCCCTCTCCTTCCTCATGATAGACATCGACCGCTTCAAGGAGATAAACGACACCCACGGTCACATGGAGGGCGACAAGATACTCTGCGAGCTGACCCGCATCATAAGACGCGGCGTGCGCGAGACCGACATCGCGGCCCGTTACGGCGGCGAGGAGTTCGCCGTCATCCTGCCGGAGATCGACAAGGAAGGCGCCGCCGTCCTCGGCGAAAGACTGAGACTCATGATCGAGAACCACGACTGGCGGACCGTCACAGCCGGCCTCGTCGAACGCGTCACCGTGAGCATAGGGATCGCTTCCTGGCCCGACGACGCCGAAAACGCCCAGGGCCTCGTGGCCGAGGCCGACAGGGCCCTCTACGAGGCCAAACAAAAAGGCCGCAACAGGGTCGTCATGGCCCATCGCCGCGCCACCGTCTGACCCGCTCTCTTTGGAAACTCCGATTAATTACCCTGGGGGAAACTTTCTGTAGAAAGTTTCCCCCAGACCCCCTTCAAAGACTTTCGATACGAGTTGGTTTCCCCCTGTTTTGCTTTGCAAAACAGGGGGAAACCAACTCGCTTCAAAAGTTTTTGGAGGGAGTCTGAGGGAACCTTTTTACAAAAAGGTTCCCTCAGTGCAATTAATCGGAGCTTCCTTGGAAGCGCCGCAGGGGCGTGAAAGTAAATATTGCATGGCGGGGCGGGAAATGATAAAAATACAATTTGTGAAGAATTTTCAAGGAGGACGCCATGGGGCTTCTTGAGGGGAAGAGGGCGGTAGTATTCGGGGTCGCAAACGAGAGGAGCATCGCCTGGGCCATCGCGAAGGCCATGAGGCGAGAAGGCGCCGAGCTTGCCTTCACCTATGCCGGGGAGCCTTTCGAGGCGAGGGTTCGTCCTCTTGCCCGGTCCCTCGATTCGGAGCTGATCCTGCCCTGCGACGTGACCGACGACGACCAGATAGAGGCTGTCTTCGGGGCCATAAAGCAGAGGTGGGGGGGGCTTGATCTCCTTGTCCACTCCATAGCCTACGCCAACAAGGAGGAGCTCAAGGGGGAGTACATAAACACCTCGCGCACCGGCTTCAGTCTCGCCATGGACGTGTCGGCCTACTCGCTCGTGGCCCTTGCGCGGGCCGCCCGTCCGCTCATGAAGGGCCGGGAAGGCAAGGTGATAACCCTCTCCTACTACGGCAGCGAGAAGGTGGTGAAGAACTATAACGTCATGGGTGTTGCCAAGGCGGCTCTCGAGGCCTCGGTCCGCTACCTCGCCGAGGACCTCGGCCCGGGCGGCACGCGGATAAACGCCATCTCCGCGGGGCCGGTCAAGACGCTTGCCGCCATGGGGATCTCCGGATTCCGCGACATCCTCGATCACGTGGACCGCAAGGCCCCGCTGCGCAGGAACGTGACCCAGGAGGACGTGGCTGGCACGGCCATCTACCTGCTCAGCGACCTCTCAAGCGGCGTGACCGGCGAGACCATCTACGTCGACTCGGGCTACAACATCATAGGCGTCTGAACCGGCGGCCGTGAGGATAATAGCCGATCTCCACGTCCACACGGGCTACTCGCGGGCCACGAGCCGCGAGATGACGCTGGAGAACATGGCCCTGTGGGCCGCCCGAAAGGGGATAGATCTCCTCGGCACCGGCGACTTCACCCATCCGGCCCACATGGCGGCCATCGAGGAGAAGCTCGAGCCGGCGGAGCCCGGTCTCTACGTCCTCTCCGGCGTCTCCGGCCCCGCCGCCTCGGTGCGCTACATGCTCACCGCCGAGGTGAGCAACATCTACAGGCAGGACGGCCGCACGCGCAAGATCCACACCCTCATCTTCGTCCCCTCCGTCGAGGCCGCCCGCCGCCTGAACTCCACCCTCGCCGCCCTCGGGAACATCCGCTCCGACGGACGCCCCATATTCGGCTTCTCCGCGCGCGACCTCGTGAAGATCGTCCTCGACGCAAGCGACGAGGCCATGGTCGTGCCGGCCCACGCCTGGACCCCCTGGTTCTCCATCTTCGGCAGCAGGTCGGGCTTCGACTCCATCGAGGAGTGCTTCGGCGAGTGGTCGCCCCGCATACGCGCCATAGAGACGGGCCTCTCCTCGGACCCCCCGATGAACCGGCGCATATCGGCGCTGGACGGCATAACGCTCATATCGAACTCCGACGCCCACTCGCCGTCGAAGCTCGGCCGGGAGGCCAATGTCCTCGACTGCGGGCTCGACTACCGCTCCGTCACCTCGGCCCTGAGCGGCGAGGGGCCGGGAAGGCTCCTCTACACCATCGAGTACTACCCGGAGGAGGGCAAGTACCACTACGACGGACACCGCGGCTGCGGCGTGCTCTACGCCCCGAAGCGTACCCGCGAGATGGAAGGGCGCTGCCTCGTCTGCGGCGCGGAGGTCACGGTGGGTGTCATGAGCCGTGTCGAGGAACTGGCCGACAGGAGCGAGGAGGAGGTGGCCGCCATGGACGTGCCGGCCCGCCGCCTGGTGCCCCTCCAGGAGATACTGGCCGAGGTCCTGGGCAGGGGACCGGCCACCAAGGCCGTCACGAAAGAGTACCTGAGGCTCGTGGACGAGGCGGGCGGCGAGTTCGCCCTCCTGCTCGACATGGACAGAGACGATATAGAGAAGATGGCCGGGCCGAGAGTGGCCGAGGCGGTCTCGCGCGTGCGCTCGGGACGCATAAACGTAAGGCCCGGCTTCGACGGCGAGTTCGGAAAGATAAGCATCTTCGACCCCCTCGAACCCCCGCTCCCCAAACCTCCGCCGCAGCCCACCCTCTTCTGAGATGGCGCGCAACCCCGTCGCTTTTCCTTGAAATGCAGGTCGGCGCCCTATAATATAAGGGAAGCTCTGATTAATTACCCTGGGGGAAACTTTCTGTAGAAGGGCCACAGGCCCACGTTTCCCCCAGACCCCCTTCAAAGACTTTTAATTCCCTGCGGATCACCCCGATTTTGCTTGCAAAATCGGGGTGATCCGCAGGGCGTTAAAAGTTTTTGGAGGGAGTCTGAGGGAACCGGGGGTCTGTGACCCTTTTACAAAAAGGTTCCCTCAGTGTAATAAATCAGAGTTTCCATAAGATGTTCGTCATCGCCGGTGACGGTCGCCGGCGCGAGGGAGAGCGCTCCCCGGCAGGTTCGGCCCGCGCCGGCTGCCTCCGGGGGCTGTGCCGGAGGGTTCGGGCCGCAAAGGCGTAAAAAACCCGCCTGGCGCGGGCCGAACCCCCGGCACAGCCGAATATCCGAATAACATACGATGGGGCGAGGGTGGAGACGCGGGCCCATGGCCCTTCTCCAGAAAGTTTCCCCCAGACTGTCCGCGTCGGTTGCCTCCGGGGGTTGTGCCGGGGGGTCGGGCCGCAAAGGCGTAAAAAAACCCGCCTGGCGCGGGCCGACCCCCCGGTACAGCCGAATATCCGAATAACATACGGTGGGGCGAGGGTGGAGACGCGGGCCCATGGCCCTTTTGCGGAAAGTTTCCATCTGGCAACGTGTCGGAGTCTCCTTAAAGTTTCCTCCGGGGAGGTACGATGGGCGCGATCTATTCGAGGGAACAGGAGCGTTACATTCAGGTGCTGGCCGGGACGATCCTCAAGCCCTTTCAGAAGTTCTTCAGGACCGAGGCCTCGGGCGGGATACTGCTCATGGCGGCCGCCGCGGCGGCCATGGCCGCGGCCAACTCCCCCTTCGGCGACGCCTACCGCCACCTCTGGGAGATAACGGCCGGAGTGTCCATAGCGTCGTTCAGGCTCGAGCAGACCCTGCACCACTGGATAAACGACGGCCTCATGTCGGTCTTCTTCTTCCTCGTGGGCCTGGAGATAAAGCGCGAGGTGCTGGTCGGCGAGCTGCGCAGCGTTTCGAGGGCGTCGCTGCCCCTTGCGGCGGCCCTGGGCGGCATGGTGGTGCCCGCCGCCCTATACCTGCTCCTGAACTTCGGAGGAGAGGGGGCCAGGGGCTGGGGCGTGCCCATGAGCACCGACATCGCCTTCGCCCTCGGGGCCCTCGCGCTCCTGGGCCGCTCGGTGCCGCCGGCGCTTCTCGTCTTTCTCACGGCCCTTGCCATAGTGGACGACCTCGGCGCCATCCTGGTGATAGCCCTCTTCTACACCGAGCAGTTGAGCGTAGGCGCCCTCGCGGCGGCGCTCTTCATCCTCGCCCTCTCCTACATCATCAACCGCATGGGCGTGCGCAGGACACTGCCCTACGTGCTGCTCGGCTTTGCGCTCTGGCTCATGCTCCTCAAGTCGGGCATCCACGCCACCGTGGCCGGCGTGCTCCTTGCCATGACCATACCGGCGACCGTAACGATACGCCACAACGAGTTCGTAAACGTCATGGAAAGACAGCTCGGATACCTGACGGGAAACGACCGGGGTGTCAACGTCTGCCCCGTCGAGCTCGATCACGACGGCAGGCAGGCCCTCTTCCGCTCGCTCGAGGAGGCGTGCCACAGGGCCCAGCCGCCGCTCGAGCGCATCGAGCAGTCGCTCCATCCCTGGGTCGTCTACGTCATAATGCCGCTCTTCGCCTTTGCCAACGCCGGCGTGGCCGTCGATACCGGCGCCCTGTGGACGGCCTTCACCGACCCGGTCTTCCTCGGCGTGACGGCGGGGCTCGTAATCGGCAAGCAGGCCGGTGTCTTCGCCTTCTCCTACGGCGCCGTGAGACTGGGCCTTGCCACACTTCCGACCGGTGTGGACTGGCGCCACATATACGGCGTGGGGCTGCTCTCCGGCATAGGCTTCACCATGTCGCTCTTTGTGGGGAACCTGGCCTTCACGGACCCGGAGCTGCTGGCCACGGTCAAGCTGGCCGTCATAATCTCGTCGATAGCGGCCGGCACGGCGGGCTTCGGTTTTCTCTGGTTCGTCACCGGGCGCAAGGGGAGGGGCCGGCGGGAGGAGGAAAGGCGAGGGGGCCGCGGCCAAGCTGACCCCCTCGGATAGGGTGGCCTCTGCTTCTACGAGGCCCTGGTGACAACCTGTAGGGCGGGCTGCCTTTCGTCGCAGTATGCGATACGGTTGCGGCCGGAGCGCTTGGCCCTGTAGAGGGCGCTGTCGGCCCTCTTTATCGTCTCCGTCTCGTGGCGCTCCTTGTCGAGCACCGTGGCCACGCCTATGCTAACGGAAGTCCTTATCTCGTGGCCGTCGTGGCGCACCGTCACCGACGAGAGCCTCTCCCTGAGCCTTTCGAGAGGATGGGCCGCCCGGGCGGCGTCGGTCTCGGGCAGTATTATGAGGAACTCCTCGCCGCCGTAGCGGAATATGACGTCCTGCTCGCGCAGCCACGTCTTGATGTTGCCGGCTATGGTCTTGAGCACCACGTCGCCGGCCTGGTGGCCGTAGTTGTCGTTTACGAACTTGAAGTTGTCGATGTCCACCATGGCGAGGGTGAGCTTGAGGTTGTTGCGATGGGCCCTCGAGAACTCCTCCTTGAGGCGCTGCATGCCCACGCGCCTGTTGTAGACGCCCGTGAGCTCGTCGAAGGAGAGGGCCTCCTGGAGCTTCATGTAGGAGGTGTCCAGCTCGGACTCGGCCTTGCGCCTGTAGTAGTTGTTGATATAGACGTGGTTCCACGCGCCGAATAGCAGTCCCGTCAGCAGGAAGGTGGCGGCCGACGTGCTCCGCTCGCCCTCGAAGTGGAGCAGCACGGCCGAGATGCCGGCGAGAAATATGATGTTCATCCATACCAGGCGCTTTACATCCCGTATGAGGCTGTGAGCGATAGCTTGTGTGGTCATCTCCCTGTCCCTCGTCTTTCCGCTCTGTGCGACTGAAATCTCCGCCCGTTGATTGCGCTCGCTTTTCCCGGTCGTGTCGGTGCAGACGTGTTGACATATATGCAAGACATGTGCCATTGTGGCAATGTTTATGCAAATCGAGCAATTACGCCATTTATCTTATGTGGATTGTTGCGTTTTTGCGTCACTTTCTTGTCTGTTTTTTCCGCCATGTGGGAAATTCCGGCCCCATCGGCGCGGCCCGGCGCTGCATGTCGTGGAGTCCCTCGGGGAAGCGCTCCCGCAGCTGGGGGAGAGAATGGATGAGGGGGCGGGGACCAAGTGGCGCCGCCTCGGCCGGAGAGGGGGCGAGCGGCCTTTGCTCTAAGGAAGCTCTGATTAATTACCCTGGGGGAAACTTTCTGTAGAAGGGCCACAGGCCCACGCTTCCCCGCTGCCCCATCGTATGTTATTGGGGTCTTCGGCTGTGCCGGGGGGTTCGGCCCGCGCCAGGCGGGGTTTTTTTACGCCTTTGCGGCCCGACCCCCCGGCACAGCCCCACGAGGCAGTCGGTGCGGGCGGGACGCCCCCTTCAAAGACTTTTAATTCCCTGCGGTTCATTCCCTGCGGTTCATCCCGATTTTGCTTGCAAAATCGGGATGAACCGCAGGGCGTTAAAAGTTTTTGGAGGGAGTCTGAGGGAACCTTTTTACAAAAAGGTTCCCTCAGTGCAATAAATCAGAGTTTCCTTAGTTCAACAGGAGGGGTTAAGGAGGGGAGACGATTTTTTGACATCACCGAGGCCGGCGGTGCCGGTTGTGTCGTTTTTCTGACATGGCGGAGGTCTTCCGGCTGCCCGGAGGCGGGATGGTTCGGGGGTCCGGCGGTGCGGCGAGAGCGGTTTTTCAGGCGCGTTCGTCGACGAGGTGGCGTCTTTCCTCAAGAAAATCGACGAGCCTGTCGAGCTCTTCCTTATTGCAGTCGACGAACTCCACGTGCAGCCCCTTTGCATAGAGCGACTCGTCGGCGTTCACGCCCACGACCTTTCCCTTGAACTCGCCGAGGCGTTTGCCGTCGGGCGGTATGAAGAGCTCGATCTCGATGAGGGAGCCCCTGGGCAGCAGGTTCTCGGTCTTGATGAAGAGACCGCCGCGACTTGCATTGAGGACGAAGTCGTTGCCGCTCGTCGTCCGGCCTTTGAAGCGCACGGACAGGGTAACGGGAAAGCGTATGTATCGGCGTCTCTCCTCCACTGTCGAGTATTCCACCGCCTGCCCGGCGCGGTCGAGTATTATTATCCCTTCCCTTACGGGCATCTCCGTCCCTCCGTTTCCCTCGAACTGCTGGCCCCTATGCGCGCCCTTGCGCCTCTTCGTGGATTGAGGGGAGACCCGCTCTGGAGTTGTGGGAGGTGGAATGGTTACGCGTTGTGTGATCGGTCCGCCGGTGGTGAAGTCCTCTCTCTCGTCTCGATGCGCCGCGCGCAGGGAATTAAGGAAGCTATGATTTATTACACCGGGGGAAACTCTCTGTAGAAGGGCCATAGGCCCACGTTTCCCCCGGTGCAATAAATCAGAGTTTCTTTGAAGTCTTCCGTCGAGATCCTGTTACATTATATACGCATTTCACCGTGAGCGCAAGTCCATCGGCATGGAAGGGCGTTTTTTCACGAAGCGGGGCGCAGACGAGCTTTGTCCTTGACTCGATGCGGCTAATGAGATACCTTTAAACATTAAAATTCAAACCCTTTCAAGAGGTTGAGGACACCGAAGTGGAAGAGAGATCGCAGCAGTTCAACCAGAGGCTCGCCAAGGTCAAAAGGCTGCGCGAGCTCGGCGTGGAGCCCTATCCCAACGACTTCAAGCCCGCCCACACGGCGCTCGAGGTCGCCGGGCGTTACGCGGACAGCGACGCCGCCGAGCTCGAAGAGTGCGCCGACGAGCTGAGCCTTGCAGGCAGGATCGTGGCCCTGAGAAGGTTCGGCAAGGCGAGTTTCGCCCACATCCAGGACCGCACGGGACGCATCCAGGTCTACTTCAGGAAGGACATACTCGGCCCCGAGACCTACGACATCTTCAAGCTCAGCGACATCGGCGACTTCATAGGCGTTACGGGCCGTCCATTCAGGACGAGGACCGGCGAGCTCACCGTCGAGGCCGCAACGTTCCGCTTCCTGGCCAAGGGACTCAACCCCCTGCCCGAGAAGTGGCACGGCCTCAAGGACGTGGAGCTTCGATACCGCAAGCGCTACCTCGACCTCATAGTCAACCCACAGGTGAGGGAGGTCTTCAGGAAGCGCTCGCGCATCATAAGGTTCATAAGGGAGTTCTTCGACGCCAGGGACTTCATGGAGGTCGAAACGCCCATGATGCACAAGGTGCCCGGCGGCGCGGCGGCAAGGCCCTTCGTGACCCATCACAACGCCCTCGACAGGGACCTCTATCTGCGCATAGCGCCGGAGCTCTACTTGAAGCGCCTGGTCGTGGGCGGCTTCGAGCGTGTCTACGAGATAAACAAGAACTTCCGCAACGAGGGCGTCTCGACGCGCCACAACCCGGAGTTCACCATGCTCGAGTTCTACCAGGCCTACGCCGACTTCGAGGACCTCATGGCGCTGACCGAAGAACTCGTAAGCGGCCTGGCCCTGGAGGTGAACGGCACCACGAGGGTGAGCGTCGACGGCGTGGAGATAGACCTCGCTCCGCCGTGGGAGAGGATAACGGTGAAGGAGGCCGTGCTTCGCCACAGCGACGCCGACGAGAGGATATTCGACGACAAGGCGGCGGCCCTGGCCTATGCCTCGAAGATCGGTCTCGATCTCCCCGAGGCCTTCAGCCACGGCAAGGTGCTTCTCGAGATATTCGAGGCCGTGGCCGAGCCAAACCTGATAGAGCCCACGTTCGTGACCCATTATCCGCTGGACGTGTCGCCGCTTTCGCGCAGGAGCGACGGGGACCCGCGCCTCGTGGACCGCTTCGAGCTGCTCGTCAAGGGCAACGAGATAGCCAACGCCTTCTCCGAGCTCAACGACCCGGTGGACCAGCGCAACCGTTTCCTCGCCCAGCTCGAAGAGCGCGCCGCCGGAGACACGGAGGCCCACTTGATGGACGAGGACTTCATCGAGGCCCTCGAGTACGGCATGCCGCCCACGGCCGGAGAGGGCATAGGCATAGACAGGCTCGTCATGCTCCTTACGGAGAGCCCGTCCATCCGCGACGTCATACTCTTTCCGCACATGCGGTGACGGCGACGGGGCGGGGCCTTACGGCCTGCGGGCGCCGCTGGAGGGCGCCCGGCCTCCGCCTCCTGTGAGACGATATGTCCTATCCCCTGTTCATAGGCCTGCGGTACCTGAAGGCCAAGCGCAAGCAGACCTTCATATCGGTCATCACCTTCATATCCATACTGGGCATCACCGTCGGTGTCACGGCGCTCATAGTAGTTCTGTCGGTCATGACGGGCTTCGAGGAGGACCTGCGCGAGAAGATACTGGGGCTCAACGCCCACGTGACGGTCATGGAATTCGGCAGCGGCATGGAGGAGTACAAGAGGGTCGTCGAGGAGGTGAAGGGCGTGGAGGGGGTGATCGGCGCAACGCCCTTCATATACAGCCAGGCCATGCTCTCAAGCCTCAGCGGCGTGTACGGCGTGGTGGTGCGCGGCGTGGACATCGACACGGCGGGTGAGGTGATCGTCGTGCCCCGCCGCCTTAAGGCCGGCTCCATGGAGGGGCTCAGGGCGGGCTTTGCCGAGAGTCCGGGCCGCACGCCGGGCATACTCATCGGCTCGGAGCTTGCCGCAAACCTCGGCGTGGGGCTCGGCGACGAGGTGAGCGTCATTTCGCCCGCCGGGACCGTCACCGCCGTGGGCACCATGCCGAGGATGGCCACCTTCCGGGTGGCCGGCGTCTTCGAGCTCGGCATGTACGAGTACGACACGTCGGTGGTCTTCATCTCGCTCGAGAACGCCCAGACCTTCTTCCGGCTCGGCCGCGCGGCAACGGGCGTGGAGGTGAGGGTGAGAGACCTCTACAGGGCCGCCGAGGTGGCGGCGGCCATAGAGGAAAGACTGGACGGACCGTACTGGACGCGCACGTGGATGGAGATGAACAAGAACCTCTTCAGCGCACTCAAGCTCGAGAAGGTGGCCATGTTCATCATCCTTGCGCTCATAATACTCGTGGCGGCGCTCAACATCATAAGCACGCTCATCATGGTCGTCATGGAGAAGACCAAGGACATAGCCATCCTGAAGAGCATGGGGGCCACGTCGGCGGGCATAATGCGCATATTCATGATCGAGGGGCTCGTCATAGGGGTCACGGGCACGGCGCTCGGCACTGCGCTCGGCCTTGCGGCGGCCTTCAACCTCGAGGAGATCGTCGCCTTCCTGGAGCGGCTCTTCCACTTCAAGCTCCTTCCGCCGAGCGTCTATTATATCGACAGGCTCCCGTCGAAGGTGGAGCCGCTCGTGGTGGCGGCCGTGGCCGCCATGTCGGTGAGCATAAGCTTTCTCGCCACGCTCTATCCATCGTGGCAGGCATCGAGACTCGACCCGGTCGAGGGGCTGCGTTATGAGTAGCCGGCGCGGCGGGGAGAGCGGGGCTGGGGACGGCCATGGCGCTTGACAAGAAGACGGTGGCGGCCGTAAAGGATAGGGCCGAGAGTCTCTTCGGCGACGGCAGGCTCAGGGACGCCCTGGCCGCCTACGGCAGGATAGAGGGCGAGAGCCGGAGTGATCCGAGGATAAGCCTTCGCATGGGCGATATCTGCCGCAGGCTCGGCGAGACCGGGCGGGCCGTGGCCTTCTACCGCCGGGCGGCCGACCACTTCGCCGCCCTCGGTTTCACGGTCAAGGCCATCGCCGTCTGCAAGATGGTGCTCGCCATCGACCCCTCGCTCGAGGAGGTCCACCACAAGCTCGCCGCCCTGTGCAGCCGCGGCGGGGCCGGGTCGGGAACGGCCGCCGACAGGCTCAGGGAGCTCGAGAAGAAGGTGCCCAGGACGCCGCTCTTCTCTGACCTCACGCGGGCCGAGTTTCTCGACCTCGTCCGGCGCGTGCGCCTTAGGGAGCTCGGCGCCGGGCAGACGCTCTTCGAGGAGGGCGACCCCGGCGACTCCATATTCATCGTGTCGGGCGGCGAGCTCGAGGTCACGGGCCGCGCAAGGCATGGCCAGCCGGTGCGGCTCGCCGTGCTGCGCGAACGCGACTTCTTCGGGGAGTTCAGCTTCTTTTCCGGCGCCAGGCGGCGCGCCGCCGTCAGGGCGCTCGCAGACAGCGAGGTGCTCGAGATATCGAAGGCCGACATCGACAAGGTGACGGCGCGGCACCCGCGGGTCTCGGAGGTCCTCTTCGACTTCTACAAGGAGAGGGTCGCCCTCAGGCTCATGGCCCTCACCGACCTCTTCAGGCCGCTGGGCGGGGACGAGCGCCGCGCCGTGGTCGCGCGCCTGGGAAGGCGCGGCTTCGAGGCCGGAGAGACGGTCGTCGAGGAGGGGACCAGGGGCGACACCATGTTCCTCATAAAGGAGGGGAGGGTGGAGGTGTGGTGCCGCGGACCGGAAGGCGGGAAAAAGGTGCTGGCCGAGCTCGGCGAGGGGGACTTCTTCGGCGAGGTGGCCATGGCCACGAACAGGCCCCGCGTGGCGAGCGTGACGGCCCTCACGCCCCTTGAGACCCTCGTCTTCGACAGGGCCGTCATGAGGGATGTGGTGACCCGGCACCCGGAGGTGAGGGAGGAGCTCGCCGGGGTGATCAAAAGGCGCGTGGCCGGGGTGCACAGGGCCAGGCGCGCCGCGGCGGCGGGACTGCTGTGAGCCGCGGCGCGCCGGCCGAACGGCCCCAGGACCCGCCGGGCGAGCTCGTGAGGGTGGAGAAGCTCTGCAAGAGCTACGGCGGCGGCAAGACGAAGCTCGATGTCCTGCGGGGCGTGGACCTCGTCATAGGCGAGGGCCAGACCATGGCCGTGCTCGGCGCCTCGGGAGCCGGCAAGTCCACGCTGCTCAACATGATAGGGGTGCTCGACAGGCCGACGGCCGGAGAGGTCTTTTACCGCTCCCGCCCCATCTCGCAGCTCGGCCAGGCGGAGCTTGCGGCCTTCCGAAACCGCAAGATCGGCTTCGTCTTCCAGTTCCACCACCTCCTGCCGGAGTTCACGGCCCTGGAGAACGTCATGCTGCCGGCGCTCATAGGAGGGGAGGGCCGCGACGAGGTGCGTCCGAGGGCCCGGGCGCTGCTCGAAGAGGTGGGGCTGGGAGACCGCCTCGACCACAAGCCCGGCGAGCTCTCCGGCGGCGAACAGCAGCGCACCGCCCTGGTGAGGGCCCTGGTGCAGGGGCCGGAGCTCGTGCTCGCCGACGAGCCCACGGGGAACCTCGATACGAAGACGGGAGAGGAGGTCTTCGAGCTCCTTCTCGAGTTCAACAGGCGCGGCGCCGCGTCTCTCGTCATGGTGACCCATAACGAGAAGCTGGCGGCGAGGCTTGACAGAAGGGTCCGCATGGTCGACGGCAGGATCGTCGAGGAAGATTGAGAAAGGCATGGTTTGTTGCGCGGGGGAAAGCCCTTCGGCGAGGCTCCGGGTTGGTCCGCCCGGGGGAAAGGAACTCTCGGACGGGACGAGCGGTCTGAGTCTGGCCGGAGAAGAAGCTCCGCCCAGGGGCTTTGCCGGAGGTTCGGCGGCGTTGACACACACCGCTTGCGGGGAGACGGTTGCGGCGGGAACGGACAAGTGGAGGGGCGGCTGGTATTGAGGCTCAGGCGTGTTTTTCTTCTTGCAGCGGTGATTGCGCTCCTCGTGCAGGGCGTTCCGGCCCGTTCGGCGGACATAAGGGTGCTGGTGCTGCCCTTTGACATGCACTCGGCCGGCGACATCTCGCAGGCCCGCAGGGACCTCATGGAGACGGTCGCCTCTTCGCTCAAGGCCCTGGGGGCCGAGATAGCGGGGCTCGACGAGGTGAGAAGACTCGTCGTCGACAAGGGGGTGGAGCGCTTCGACGAGGAGACGGCGCTCTCCATAGCCTCGCGCGTGGAGGCCGACTTCGCCGTCCTCGGCTCGCTGACCGAGCTCTCGGGCAGGCTCTCGGCCGACTGGCGGGTGCTCGACCTGAAAGAGGGGGTCCTGACGGCACACTACTTCCGCAGCGCCGGCTCGCTGCGCGAGCTCTTGCGCAAGGTCGACGAGACGATGCACCACGTCTACGTCCACATGAAGACCGAGCTTGCGAGAAGGCCCGTCGAGAAGGAGGGGCTCATCGAGCAGGTGACCGTGTCGGGCAACAGGCGGGTCGACGGCGAGGCCATCCTTTCGAGGGTCTCGAGCCGCCCGGGCGAGCCCTTTTCGCAGGACAAGGTCCGCGAGGACATAAAGAGCATCTTCGGCATGGGCTACTTCGACGACGTGGCCGCCGACCTCTCCGACGGACGCAAGGGCAAGGTCCTGACCTTCATCGTCCGGGAGATGCCCTTCATCAAGAGGGTGGAGTTCACGGGTAACAAGGAGCTCAGGGACGAGAAGATCAGGGAGACGCTGACGATCAGGGAGAACACCGTGCTCGACAGGGTGCTGCTGCGCGAGAACGCCGACAAGATAAAGGCCCTCTACGCCGAGGAGGGCTTTTTTCTCGCCCAGGTGGAGCCCGAGGTGCAGACCGACGGCCTCGACGCCACCGTCACCTTCAGGATAAGGGAGGGCGACGAGGTCCGGGTGCGCCGCATAAGCTTCATAGGCAACGAGGTCTTCACCGACGATGAACTCAAGGCGGTGATGAACACCAAGGAGTACTGGGTCTTCTCGCCGCTTACCGACGCCGGCAGGTTCAAGGACCTCTACTTCCAGAACGACCTGCTGCTCATCATGAAGCACTACTTCGACAACGGCTACGTGGAGGCCGACATAACGGACCACTCCGTGCTTCTGAGCGAGGACAAGCGCTGGTTCTACATAACCATAGCCGTCACCGAGGGGGAGCAGTACACCATAGGCGACGTCGAGGTGAGCGGCGACCTCCTCACCGGCATAGCGGAGCTCAAGAAGATGCTTCTGGTGAAGCCCGGCGAGGTCTTCAACCGCAGCAGGCTCGCCAGCGGCATAAACGCCGTCACCGACTTCTACGGCGACAAGGGCTACGCCAACGTGGAGATAACGCCCAGGACCAGGCTCAGAAGAGACAAGAAGCTCGTGGACATCAAGGTGGAGATAAGGAAAAACGAGCTCGTCTACTTCGAGCGCATAGAGATAACGGGCAACGTCAAGACGCGCGACAAGGTGATCCGCCGGGAGCTCGAGTTCAAGGAGGGCCAGCTCTACACCTCCACCGGCATAAAGAGGAGCAAGAACAACCTGAAACGCCTCGGTTACTTCGAGGACGTGCAGATAATAGAGAGCATGGGCTCGTCGACGCACCGCAAGAACGTGACCGTCAAGGTCAAGGAGATGCCCACGGGCTCCATCTCGGCGGGCGTGGGCTACAGCTCCATCGACAAGGTCATAGGCACGGCGTCGATCTCCCAGTCCAACTTTCTCGGCACGGGCCTCAAGCTCAACGTCATGGGCACGGTGAGCGCCAGCAGCTCGCGCTACATGATCGGGCTCACCGAGCCATGGCTCTTCGACAAGCCCATATCGGCGGGATTCGACATCTACAACCTGCGGCGCGAGTACCCCGACTTCTCGCAGGAGCGCAAGGGCTTCGAGGTGCGCCTGGGCTTCCCGCTCTACAAGCTCGTCACCAGGGGACTCGTCTCCTACAGGCTCGAGGAGGTGAAGATATTCGACGTCTCCCCCTTCGCCTCGTACTTCATATCGAGCCAGCAGGGAAGCAGCACTGTGAGCAGCGTGCGCGGCCTCGTCCGCCACGACACGCGCGACGACGCCTTCTTCCCCACAGAGGGCACGGTCATCACCGTCTCGACCGAGGTGGCCGGCGGTCCCTTCGGCGGAGACACGAACTACATAAAGTACGCGGCCGACGCCGTGCGCTTCTTCCCCCTGCCCTGGGATACGGTCTTCTCCATAAGGGGCTCGGTGGGACACCTCCAGGGCTACGGCGGCAAGAGCGCCCCGCTCTACGAGCGCTACTTCCTGGGCGGCATAAACTCGCTTCGAGGCTTCCAGACGCGAAGCGTCGGTCCCCGCGACCCCCGCACCAACGAGATCCTTGGCGGCGACACCATGCTGGTCGTGAACGTCGAGTACCTCTTCCCCTTCTTCTCGCAGAAGACCATGAAGGGGCTCGTCTTCTTCGACACGGGCAACTCCTACGACGGGGGCATAGATTTCGGGGACCTGAAGATGTCGGCCGGAACGGGCATAAGGTGGTTTTCGCCGCTGGGACCGCTGCGTCTGGAGTGGGGCTTCAACCTGGCGCCCAAGGCCGGCGAGAAGGCGAGCCAGTGGGAGTTCGCCGTGGGTACGGCGTTCTGAGCCCGGAGACCGCCGAACATACTCCCTCCAAAAAACTTTTAACGCCCTGCGGATCATTCCGATTCTGCTTGCAGAATCGGAATGATCCGCAGGGAATTGAAAATCTTTGAAGGGGGTGTTTTGTCCGTATTGGCTGCGCCGGGGGGCGGTCCTCTGGAGGTTCGGGCCGCAAAGGCGTAAAGAGCCCGCCTGGCGCGGGCCGAGCCTCCAGAGGACCGCCAAACATCCGAATAACATACGAGGGGGGAAACGAGGGGGCCTATGGCCCTTCCACTGAGAGTTCAGCCGGCCGGCAAACTCTCAGGCGGCCCTTGCTCTCAGGGGCCCGAAGGTGTAAAATCTCAGAAAGTCCAGTCAAAAGGAGAAGGTATCGATGAAGACGAGGGTGATGCTGTCTGTTTTGGGTCTTTTGTGTCTCGCGGCGACGGCGGCCTGGCCGGCCGACAAGCCGCTCATCGCCTACGCCGACCTCCAGAAGGCGCTCAACGAGTCGGACGCCGGCATCAAGGCCATCGAGGACCTCCAGAAGGAGGCCAAGGAGCTCGAGGCCGAGCTCAACAGCCAGCAGGCCGAGCTCAAGAAACTCAAGGAGGAGATCGACAGCAAGCGCGCCATCTGGAACGCCGAGACCCTGGACGCAAGGCAGCGCGAGTTCCAGGTGAAGAGCCAGGAGTTCCAGGGCAAGTACATGCAGTACAACGAAAGGCTCAACAAGAAGCGCCAGGAGACGGAGGCGAGCATCATAAACGACCTGCGCGAGATAGTGGAGGAGCTGGCCGAGAAGGAGGGCTACGCCTACGTGCTGGAGAAGTCCATGGGCGGCATCCTCGTGGCCCCGGCCGACGCCGACATAACGGGCAGGGTCATAGAGCTCTACAACGAGCGCTTCAAGGAAAAGGAAGGCAAGTAAGTTGGCCGGCCTTTCGCTCAGGGAGCTCGCCGGGCTTGCCGGAGGCCGTGTGGTCGGCGACGGCGGCAGGGTCGTGACCGCCGTGGCCCCCCTCGAGGAGGCCGGGCCGGGGGATATCGCCTTCGTCGCGGACAGGCGTTCCGGGGAGCGGGCGGACAAGGCCCGCGGCGCGGCCCTCATAGTGGAGGATGAAGCGGCCTTTCCGGGCCGCGACCTCATCGTGGTGAAGAACCCGAGGCTCGCCTTCGCCCGCATCGCGGCGCGGCTTCATCCATACCGCCGGCCTGCTCCGGGCGTCCATCCCCGCGCCTGGGTCCACGAGGGGGCGAGGCTCGGCCGCAACGTCTCGGTAGGCCCCTTCGCCTCCATCGACGAAGGCGCCGTCATAGGCGACGACGTGGTCATCGGCGCCGCCGTATGCGTGGGCAGGGACGCCGTCGTCGGCGCGGGGTCGATCATCCACGCCAACGTCTCCATCAGGGAAGAGGTGAGGATCGGCGAGCGCGTCGTCATCCACTGCAACTCGGTCGTCGGAAGCGACGGCTTCGGCTACGCCACAGAGGACGGGCGGCACCACAAGATCCCCCAGGTGGGGACGGTGCGCATAGAGGACGACGTGGAGATAGGGGCCTGCGTCACCGTGGACAGGGCGACGATGGGCGAGACCGTCATAGGGGCCGGCACGAAGATAGACAACCTCGTGCAGGTGGCGCACAATGTAAGGATCGGACGCAACGCCATAATCGTCTCGCAGGCAGGCATCGCCGGTTCGACGAAGATAGGCGACGGCGTTGTGCTGGCCGGCCAGGTCGGCGTGGTGGGCCACGTGGAGATAGGCGACGGCGCCGTGGTGGGGGCGCAGTCGGGCGTGGCCGGCGACCTCGAGGCCGGAGGGGTCTACATGGGCAGTCCCGCCATCGAGCAGGGGCGGTGGCTGCGCGCCGCCATGCTCTTGCCGAGGCTGCCGGAGCTGCGCAAGAGGGTCTCGGAGCTGGAAAGGCGGCTCGAAGAGCTCGAAAGGGAGTCGGCCGGTTCCCCCGGGGAAGAGGAGGGGTGATGATAGACGTAAAGGAGATACAGGAGATAATACCGCACCGCTATCCCTTTCTTCTTATCGACAGGATAGTGGAGCTCGAGGAGGGCAGGTGCGCCAGGGGCGTAAAGAACGTGACCATAAACGAGCCGTTCTTCCAGGGGCACTTCCCCGGTCATCCCGTCATGCCGGGCGTGCTGATCGTCGAGGCCATGGCCCAGGTCGGCGGGGTGCTCGCCTTCCGCTCGGCCGGCGTGTCGGGCAAGGTCGTCTACTTCATGGGCATAGACAGGGCGAGGTTCAGAAGGCCCGTGGTCCCGGGCGACAGGCTCGACCTCGAGCTCGAGGTGAAGAAGGTCCGCGGTCCGGTCTGGGTCTTCAGCGGCAGGGCCATGGTGGAGGGCGCCGTGGCGGCCGAGGCCGAGCTCATGGCCACCATCGTCGAAAGGACCGGTGAAGATGAGTGAGAGCGCAGCGGAGGTGAAGGTAGACCCCACCGCCGTCGTGCACCCCTCGGCCGAGCTCGACAGCGGCGTCGAAATAGGTCCCTACTGCGTCATAGGCGAGGACGTGCGCATCGGCAGGAACACGCGGCTCGGTCCCTATGTGAACATCGACCGGTGGACGACCATAGGTGAGAACAACGAGATCTTCCAGTACGTCTCCATAGCGGCCCCGCCCCAGGACCTCACATACAGGGGGGAGCGCACCGACGTCATCATAGGGGACGGCAACGTCATAAGGGAGTTCGTCACCATACACAGGGCCACGACCAAGGAGGCCATGAGGACGGTCATAGGGAGCAACAACTTCCTCATGAACTACGTCCACATAGCCCACGACTGCGCCATAGGCGACCACGTCATCATGGCCAACAACGCAACGCTTGGCGGGCACGTGACCATCGACGACCACGCCATCGTGGGCGGGCTCGTGGCGGTCCACCAGTTCGTGCGCATCGGGGCCTACTGCATCATAGGCGGCGCCTCGGCCGTGAGCAAGGACGTGCCGCCCTACGTCATGGCCGTGGGCAACAGGGCCCACCTCTACGGACTCAACTCCGTGGGGCTGCGGCGCGCCGGCTTTTCCAGGGCCGACATCTCGGAGATAAAGCGCTCCTACAACATACTCTTCCGCTCGTCTCTCAAGCTCGCCGACGCCATGGAGAGGCTCCGCGCCGAGATGCCCGACTCGCTTCACGCCGGGCGCTACCTCGAGTTCCTCAAGGGCTCCAAGCGCGGCGTAACCCGCGAAAGGCTCCACAGAAGGCCCGAGCATGAAGAAGCTTAGGGCGGCCGTCATAGGGGCGGGCTATCTCGGCAGGTTTCACGCCCGCAAGTACGGCGAGCTCGACGGCGTGGAGCTCGTCGGCGTGGCGGACATCGACGGCGAGAGGGCGGCCGAGGTGGCGGCCATGACCGGCGCCGAGCCCTTCGAGGACTACCGCGACCTCCTCGGCAGGGTGGACGCCGTCAGCATAGTCACGCCCACCCAGACCCATTACCCCATAGCCCTCGACTTCCTCAGAAACGGCGTGGACGTGCTCGTGGAAAAGCCCATGACCGTGACCGTGGACGAGGCGGACCGTCTCATCGACGAGGCCGACAGGGCCGGGCGCGTGCTCCAGGTGGGGCACCTCGAGCGCTTCAACGGCGCCGTCGTCTCCCTGGAGGGGAGGGTGGACAACCCCATGTTCATCGAGAGCCACCGTCTATCCCCCTTTCCCGACAGGGGGACCGACGTGGACGTGGTCCTCGACCTGATGATACACGACATAGACATCATATTGAACCTCGTGGACTCGGAGGTCGAGTGGGTCGACGCCGTGGGCGTGCCGGTCATCTCCACGCACGTGGACATAGCCAACGCCCGCATAAGGTTCGGCAACGGCTGTGTGGCCAACGTGACGGCGAGCCGCATCTCAAAGGAGAGGATGCGCAGGATAAGGCTCTTCCAGTGGGACGCCTACATGGCCATAGACTATGCCTCCCAGCACATCTCGGTCTTCAGGCGCACGGCCTCCGGGCCGGACGGGCCGCCGACGATAGCCGAGGAGGTGCTCGACATCGAGAAGACCGACGCCCTGGCCGAGGAGATCAGGGCCTTCGTGCGAAGCTGCGCCGAGGGGACCGCGCCCGTGGTGTCGGGCAGGGACGGCCGGAGGGCCCTCGAGGTGGCCGTGAGGATCCAGGAATCGGTGCGGCGCTCCATGACGCTTCTCGAGGAGCACATAAGGAAGGGCGGGATACCGCTCTGAGGGCCGCGGCCCGAGGGGAGCCGGTTTTCTGATCGATGGGCGCGAGGATACTCATCGTGAGCGGCGAGGCGTCGGGGGACCTCCACGGCGGCGCGCTCATAAAGGCCCTGCGCGAGCTGGAGCCGGGAGTCGAGGTCGTCGGCATGGGCGGCGAAGCCATGAGGGCCCAGGGGCTTCGCGGCATCGATTCCAGGGACGTATCGGTGGTGGGCATAGTGGAGGTCGCCTCCCGCCTCCCGGCCGTCCTCGAGGCCTTCAGGACACTCAAGAAGATGCTCGACGAAGAGCGCCCCGACGCCGTGGTGCTCATCGACTTCCCCGACTTCAACCTCCGCTTCGCCGAGCAGGCCCGCCGCCGCGGCGTGCCGGTGGTCTACTACATAAGCCCCCAGGTCTGGGCCTGGAGGCGGGGCCGGGTGAGGAAGATACGGCGCATGGTGGACCTCATGCTCGTGGTCTTCCCCTTCGAGGTCGATTTCTACAGGGCCGAGGGCGTTGAGGTCCGCTACGTGGGCCATCCGCTGGCCGAGCGCGCGGTGTGCGCTCTTACGCAGGCCGAGGCCAGAAGGGAGCTCGGTCTCGGCGTGGAGTCGACGGTCATAGCGCTTCTGCCCGGAAGCAGGCGCGACGAGCTCATGCGTCTCGCTCCCGCCATGGCCGGGGCCTGCGAGCTCATCGCGGAGCGGCGCGACGGGACGGTGGAGTTCGTGCTCGCCGCGGCCGACACGCTCGACGACGGTCTCATCGCCTCGGCGCTCGGCGCCGCCGCCGCGAGGATCAGGGTCGTGCGCGGCGCCATGTACCGCTGCCTGCGGGCCGCCGACGCGGCGGTGGTCGCCTCGGGCACGGCCGCGCTCGAGACGGCGCTCATGGGCACGCCCATGGTCATAGTCTACAGGCTCTCGCCGCTCTCCTACCTCCTGGGAAGGCTCCTTGTGCGCCTTCGGTGGTTCGGCCTGCCCAACATCGTGGCCGGCCGGAAGATCGTCCCCGAGCTCCTCCAGCAGGAGGTGACGCCGCGGAGAATAGCCCTGGAGCTCGAGGCCCTCCTCGGCGACGGAGACAGACGCGCCGCGGTGAGGGCCGACCTCGCCGGGCTTGCGCGCCTTCTCGGAGGCGGCGGGGCCTCGATGAGGGCCGCCCGCGCCGTGCTCGACGTGGCGCGCGCCGCAGGGAGCAAGGCGTTACGAAGATGAAGATATACCTGCGACTTCTCGACTACCTCTCCCCCTACAAGGGGACCTTCGCGGCCGCCGTCGTCTGCATGGTCGTCTTTGCCCTCTCCAACGGCGCCATGGCCTACCTCGTGGGGCCGGCGCTCAAGTTCCTCTTCTTCTCCGGCGGGGAGACGCCGCCGGAGATAAGGCTCATCCCCTTCGACCTCGTCCGCATAGAGCGGACCAGCATGGTCGTGGCCGTGCCGCTGGCCATCATCGTCGTGGCGGTGGTAAAGGGCGCGAGCTCCTTCGGCCAGACATACCTCATGGGTTACGTGGGCCAGCGCGTGGTCTCGGACCTGCGCGACGAACTCTTCGCCCACATACTGCGGCTGCCCGTGGGCTACTTCAGCCGCACCTCGAGCGGCGAGCTCGTCTCGCGCGTGACAAACGACACCAACATGCTCCAGACAGCGACGGCCGAGGCCGTGACGCAGGTCTTCAAGAACGTCCTCACAATCGCCGTCCTTCTCGTCGTGGTGGTGGCCATGGACTGGCAGATGGCCATCGGCGCGCTCTTCATCTATCCCATCGCCATATCGCCCATGGTGCGGCTCGGAAAGAAGATGAAGCGCGCCTCCACGGAGGGCCAGGCGACGATGGCCAACATGACCTCCGTGCTCAACGAGGCGCTGCGCGGGGTGAGGATCGTCAAGGCCTTCTGCATGGAGGGCTACGAGGCCGGCCGTTTCCGGGCCGAGAACGAGGGGTACACGCGCCACAGGATAAAGCAGATAAAGGTCAAGGCCCTCTCCTCTCCGCTCATGGAGCTTCTCGGCGCCGCCGGATTCGCCGTCACCATATGGTACGCCACGTACCGGATAGCCTCGGGCACGCTCACGCCCGAGGCCTTCATGTCCTTCTGCGCCGCCGTACTCATGCTCTACCAGCCGGTGAAGGCCCTCAACGGCGTGAACCTCAACATCCAGAACGGGCTTGCCGCCGCGCAGCGGGTCTTCGAGGTCCTCGACACCGAGCGCGAGCCGTCGGGAGAGGGGGTTAAGCTCAGGGGAGTCGAGCGCGCCGTGGTCTTCGACGACGTCTCCTTCTCCTACGGCCCCGGCAAGCCGGTGCTGCGCGACGTGAACCTCGTGGTGGAGAAGGGCGAGATGATAGCGATAGTGGGCGGAAGCGGCGCGGGCAAGACCACGCTTGTGAACCTCATCCCCCGCTTCTACGACGTGACCGGCGGGGCCGTAAGGATCGACGGCCGCGACATAAGGGAGCTCGATCTCGGGGCGCTCCGCTCCCTCATCGCCATCGTCTCCCAGCAGGTCGTCCTCTTCAACGACACCCTCGGCCGAAACATCGCCTACGGCGACCCCTCGCGCAGCCGCGAGGAGGTCGTCGAGGCCGCCAGGGCGGCCAACATCCACGACTTCGCCGCATCGCTCCCCGACGGTTACGACACGATCATAGGCGAGGGCGGAGTGAGGCTCTCGGGCGGCGAAAAACAGCGCGTATCCATAGCGAGGGCCATCCTCAAGAACGCCCCCATCCTCATACTCGACGAGGCCACGAGCGCGCTCGACACGGAGAGCGAGCTCGAGGTCCAGAAGGGACTCGACAACCTCATGCGCGGACGGACGAGTTTCGTCATCGCCCACCGGCTCTCGACGGTGCGCAACGCCGACAGGATAATCGTCATCTCCGGCGGCACCATCAAGGAGGCGGGCCGTCACGAAGAGCTCCTTGCCCGAAGCGGCGAGTACCGCCGCCTCTACGACCTCCAGTTCCCCGCCGCCAGGGAGGCCGGCGCGTAGGGGCATGGGCCGCTCCCTCTGGAAGGAGGTCGGCCGGCGGGCGCTCCTTGCCCTCGCGCCGCCGGTCGTTTACGCCATGGTGCGGCTCCTGGCCGCGACCATGCGCTTCGAGTACGTCAACCTCGACGAGTACAGGCGCAGGGTCGCTGCCGGCGAGAACGCCATCTACGCCTTCTGGCACGGCCGGCTCCTGATGATGCCGCTGCCCTACGAGGGCCGGGGGATGACCATCCTGGTGAGCCGCCACCGCGACGGCGAGCTCATAAGCCGTTTCTCGCGCTACTTCGGCGTGGAGGCCGCCCGCGGTTCCACCACGCGGGGAGGGGCCTCGGGGGCCAAGGCCATGCTCAGGGCCGCCAGGGCCGGCCGGGACCTGGCCATAACCCCGGACGGCCCGAAGGGGCCGCGCTACAGGGTCCAGCCCGGTGTGGTGCAGCTTGCCGCCTGGACGGGCCTTCCCATCATACCGGCCGCCTTCGGCGCATCGAGGAAGGTGGTATTTTCGAGCTGGGACGCCTTCATGGTGCCGCTGCCCTTTTCCACCGGCGTATACATCTGCGGCGACCCCATATACGTGGACAGGAGATGCACGCCGCAGGAGCTGGAGAGAAAACGCACGGAGCTCGAGGAGTCGATGCGGGCCATCACGGAGCGGGCCGACCGCTACTTCGACGACACCGCTGCCGGCGGCCGGTGAAGCGCGGGGGCGCCGCGACGCTGCTATAGCCGATGACAAGGTTTGTCTACGAGATCGTCCTCCACATAGGCTTCCTCGCCATGGTCCCCTACTTTCTCTTCATGGCCGCCGCGGCGCGCAAGTACCGCCGGGGCCTGCCGGAGCGCCTGGGCATGGTGCCGCGCCGGAAGCTCGCGGCCCTGGAGGGCGGGCCCGTTGTGTGGGTCCACGCCGTCTCGGTCGGGGAGACGAGGGCCGTCATACCCCTTGTGAGGATGCTCAAGGAGAGGCGTCCCCAGGTGAAGGTCCTCTTCTCCACGGTTACGGCCACGGCCAACGACGTGGCGGCCGCCGAGGGAAAGGGACTCATCGACGCCCTCGTCTACTGTCCGCTCGACTTCTCCTGGGCCGTGGGCCGCCTCATCGACAGGGCGGCCCCCAGGGTCTTCGTGGTGGTTGAAAAGGAGGTGTGGCCCAACCTCCTCCTTCTGCTCCGACGCAGCGGCGCGGCCACGGTCGTCGTGAACGGCACGGTCTCGGAGAGGTCCTTCGAGAGCTACCGCCGCTTCGGATTCTTCTTCCGCGAGGTCTTCGGCTCGCTGTCGGCCTTCTGCGCGAGGACCGAGGAGGACGCCGCAAGGGCCGAGGCCCTCGGTGTCGAGCCGGGCCGGGTCACGGTGGCCGGGAACATCAAGTTCGACATGGGCGCGCGCACGGCGGGCTGCGAGGCCAGGGCCGACGAGCTCCGCAGGGCGCTGTGCGTGGACGGCGGCCCCGTCATAGTGGCCGGAAGCACCCACCGCGGCGAAGAGGAGATACTGCTTCGGCTGTACGGCTCCCTGCGCAGCGAGTTCCCCGAGCTGAGACTCTTCATCGTCCCCCGTCACCCGGAGCGCTTCGACGAGGTCGAGGCCCTGGCGGCGAGGAGCGGTTTCAGCTACGTGAGGCGCTCTGCCGGCGGACGCGGCGACATCGTGGTCGTCGACACCGTCGGCGAGCTCTCGGCGCTGTACAGCCTCGCCGACGTGGCCGTCGTCTGCGGCAGCCTTGTAAGGGGCGTGGGCGGCCACAACCTCCTCGAGCCGGCCTTCTTCTCAAGGCCCGTGCTCTACGGACCCTACATCGACTCCTACAGGTCCATGGCGGCGCTGCTCGAGGCCGGAGGCGGCGGACTGCGGGCGGCCGGAGAGAGCGACATGCTTGCAAAGCTTCGAAGGCTTCTGCGCGAGGAGGGGGCGAGAGAGGAGATGGGGCGGCGCGCGAAAGCGGTGGTGGACGCTAACCGCGGCGCCGCAGCGAGGTGTGTCGATACGATAGAGGCCTTCCTCGACGACCGCGGCGCGGAGCGGGGCGGTTGAGGCCCTTATCGGCCCGACTCCATTTATTCCTTGACAACCAACCACCCCTGTGTTACTCAATTTGCTGTTTTACTTTCAGCCCGCCTTGCCGATTGTGCAGGTTTTTCAAGGGGAAAGAAGCCGGGGCGCCGACGGGCCGCGGGTTGCGTGCGCTCCGCCACAAAAGACTGGGAAGGTCCTCTGCCGATGATATCCATAGACATCTCTCTCGTACTCCAGATACTCGGTTTTTTCGCCCTCCTCTACGTGCTTAACCGCTTCCTCTACGAGCCCGTCCAGAAGGTCGTGGAAGAGCGGGACCGCAGGATAGGCGGTACGCGCAAGGCCGCCGAGGAGCTCGAAAAGAGTGTGGACCAGGGGCTCGCCGAGTACGAACGCCGTCTCAGGGAGGCGGCCGTCGAGGGGCAGGAGCAGCGCGCCAGGGTGCGCCAGGGCGCGCTGGCCGAGGAGAAGAAGATACTGGACAAGGCCCGGCGGGAGGCGGCCGACGAGCTTGCGCGCCTGCGCGCCGAGCTCGAGGCCGACAAGGCCCGGGCCATGAGCGCTCTCGGCGACGAGGCCGAGGGCCTCTCGCGCACCATAGTGGAGAAGATACTGGATCGTCCGATCTCGGCCGCTGTGGTTCTTCTCGCCGCTTCGCTCCTGGCCGGGGCCGAGCCGGCGCTCGCCTCGGGCGGGGGAGGACACGGCGGCGGCATGGGGTGGAAGATATTCAACTTCCTCGTGCTCGCCGGCGGCCTCTACTTCGTCTGGACGAAGTACATAAAGGGGGCGCTCGACGACAGGGCCGCCTCCATCGAAAAGGCCATGGAAGAGGCCCGCGAGGCCAAGGAGAAGGCCGATATCCGCGAGCGGGAGTACAGGGAGAAATTAAAGCTCCTCGACGGCCGCATCGACGAGATAAAGCGCGAGATACTGCTCGAGGCCGAGGCCGAGAGGGAGAGGATCATCGAGACCGCCGGCGAGAACGCCCGGAGGATAAAAGAGCAGGCAAGGCTCGCCGCCGAACAGGAGCTCAAGAAGGCCCGCATCGAGCTCCGCCGCGAGGCATCGCTCCTGGCCTTCGAACTCGCCCGCAAACTCCTGGAAAAAGAGGTCGGGGCCGGCGACAGGGAGCGGCTGGCGAAGGAGTACATCGGCTCGCTCAAGCTCCACTGAGGGGGGCTGGGGGGCTGTCCGGGGGCCGGCACATGCGGAGTATCGGCGGCGCCGGGGTGTTCTCGGAGAGAGGCCCGCGTAGAAGCGTCATGGAGGGACCTCCCCCGGAGGGGACGGACAACGATGAGAGAGGCACGGGAATAGGATATGCGCAGAAGCTCGGTGGCAAAGAGATACGCAAAGGCGCTCATGGAGATAGGCCGTGAGGAGAAAAGCGTAGAGAGGTTCGGCGACGAGCTGCGCTCTCTGGCGGCGACCTTCCGGGGCAGTCCCGCTCTCTGCAAGGTCCTGCTCAACCCCATGTACAGGCTTGAAGAGCGCAAGGCCCTGGCGGCGGGGCTCGCCGAAAAGCTCGGCGCCTCGGAGCGCGTGGCGAGGCTTCTCGAGATACTCGTCGAGGGGCGCAAGGTGCGGCTCGTCGGGGAGATAGCGCAGGCCTACGCCAGGATGGAGGACGAGCTGGCCGGAAGGTTGAGGGTCGGCGTGGAGGCCGCCTCTCCGCTGGGCAAGGAACTGCTCGAGTCGATCTCCGGGAAGCTCGGCGACGAGACGGGCAAGGAGATAATCCTGAGCTTCGAGGAGAAGCCGGAGCTCATAGGCGGGGTGGTCATCAGGATGGGGAACACCATATTCGACGGCAGCCTCAGGGGCCAGCTCGAAAGGATGAGGGAAAAAATTCTCGGAGGGGTAGTCTAAATGATAAAGGCGGAAGAGATAAGCCAGCTCATCAAGAAGCAGATAAAGGGCTACGAAAAAGAGATCGACGTCAAGGAGATCGGCACGGTCATCTCCGTGGGCGACGGCATAGCGAGGGTCTACGGCCTGGAGAAGGCCATGGCCGGCGAGCTGCTCGAGTTCCCCGGCGGCCTCTACGGCATGGTCCTGAACCTCGAGGAGGACAACGTGGGGGTTGCCCTTCTCGGCCCTGACCGCGAGGTGAGGGAAGGCGACACGGTGAAGCGCACGGGCCGCATCGTCGAGATCCCCGTGGGCGAGGCCGTGCTCGGCCGCGTGGTCGACGCCATAGGCCAGCCCATAGACGACGCCGGTCCCATCGAGGCCTCCGAGTCCAGGCGCGTCGAGGTCAAGGCCCCGGGCATCGTGGCCAGGAAGCCCGTCAGCGAACCCCTCCAGACGGGACTCAAGGCCGTCGATTCCATGATACCAATCGGCCGCGGCCAGCGCGAACTCATAATCGGCGACCGCCAGACCGGCAAGACCGCCGTGGCCATCGACACCATCATAAACCAGAAGGGCCAGGACGTCTTCTGCATCTACGTGGCCGTGGGCCAGAAACAGTCCACCGTGGCGCAGATAGTCGAAAAGCTCCGCCAGCACGGCGCCATGGACTACACGGTCGTCGTCTCGGCCACGGCCTCTGCTCCGGCCCCTCTCCAGTTCATCGCGCCCTACACGGGCTGCGCCATCGGCGAGTACTTCCGCGACAACGGAAAGCACGCCCTCATAATCTACGACGACCTCTCCAAGCACGCCGTCGCATACCGCCAGCTCTCGCTCCTGCTGCGGCGCCCGCCGGGCCGCGAGGCCTTCCCGGGCGACGTCTTCTACCTCCACTCAAGGCTCCTCGAGCGGGCGGCCAAGCTCCGTGACGAGCTCGGCGGAGGCTCCCTCACGGCCCTGCCCGTCATCGAGACCCAGGCCGGCGACGTGTCGGCCTACATCCCCACAAACGTCATCTCCATCACCGACGGCCAGATATACCTGGAGACCGACCTCTTCTACTCGGGCGTGAGGCCCGCCATCAACGTCGGTCTCTCGGTGAGCCGTGTGGGCGGCAGCGCCCAGATAAAGGCCATGAAGCAGGTGGCCGGCACGCTCAGGCTCGAACTCGCCCAGTACCGCGAGCTCGCCGCCTTCGCCCAGTTCGGAAGCGACCTCGACCCGGCCACCCAGCGCCAGCTCGCCCGCGGCAGCCGCCTCGTCGAGATACTCAAGCAGGGGCAGTACGCGCCCATGCCCGTTGAAAAGCAGGTGCTCGTCATCTACGCCGCCACCAACGGCTACGTAGACGACTATCCCGTCGCGGCGCTCGGCAAGTACGAACAGGAGCTCGTAAGCTTCGTCGAGACCCGCCACGCCGACGTCCTCGACGACATAAGGGAGAAGAAGACGCTCGACGACGAGCTCAGGGAGAAGCTCAACAAGGTCCTCGACGAGTTCAAGGGCCTCTTTGTGGCTGAAGAGGCCTGACGGGGCGGACCCTTTGAAGGGGGCGTAAGGGGGTGTGGGAAATCCGCCGGGTACCGGCGTCCCCGGCGTAACGAAAGAGCTCTTTTCCGCTGAAGAGCCACCTCGAATAAGAACGGAATGACATGGCGAGTCTCAGAGACATACAGCGTCGCATAAAGAGTGTCAAGAACACCCAGCAGATAACCAAGGCCATGAAGATGGTCTCGGCCGCCAAGCTGCGCCGGGCCCAGGAGGACATCACGGCCGCCAGGCCCTACGCCGAGAAGATGGAAGAGCTCGTCAAGGGCATGGCCGGGCGCTGCGGCGGGGAGG
>DRME01000055.1 GCA_011375175.1 Deltaproteobacteria bacterium
ATATGACGTTGTGCTGGCCGTGGATGTGCTGGTTGTAGCCTATGCCCCACATGATGATGACGCCGCCGTGGCCGTTGGGGCCGCGGGCGAGACGCTTCCTCGTGGCGTCGGCGAACTGGGCGGCTATCTTGCGGATCATCTCCGGCGGCACGTTGGCCTTCTCGCCCACGCCGTAGGGGTACTGGGTGCCGCCCATGCGGTCCTGCACCTGCTCGGGGCTGAAGTTGGCGAGCACGCCGTCGGTGTACTGCTTCCAGCCCGTGGTGTGCTTCTTCATGAAGTCCCAGTCGATTACGTCGGGATGCTCCTTGAGGAGCACGTGGGCCAGCGAGTTGAGGAAGCTTATGTCGCCGTTGAGTATGGGCACGTGCGTGTGGTTCTTGGAGTTGATGGCGTCGTAGCCCTGGCTCGTGCCCGTGTAACGGGGATCGACGACGACGGTGGGGATGTCGGTCTTCTTCTTGTGGTCGGCTATGCGCCAGAAGATGATGGGGTGCGACTCCCTGGGGTTGTGGCCGAAGTGCATGACCATGTCGCTGAGCTCGATGTCCTCGTAGGCGAGCGGAGGCGTGTCGGAGCCGAGGGTGGCGAAGTAGGCGGTGACGGCCGAGGTCATGCACATGCGGGCGTTGGCCTCGATGGTGTTGGAGCCGAGAACACCCTTCATGAAGAGGTTTTCGAGGTACTGGCCCTCCACGGTGAGCTGGCCCGAGCCGTACAGGCCCACCGAGTTGCCGCCGTACTTCTTGACGAAGTGCGCTATCTTGTGGGCCACCATCTCCGATGCCTTCTCGTAGGGGACCCTGACGAAGAGTTCCTCGTCGAAGCGGCCCTTGCTCTTGGTGATGTACTCGAGGTCGCCGTGGCCCGGCTTGTTCCACTCCTCCCAGACGTCCTTGCGCACGTAGGGGTCGCCTTCCATGCGGTCCACGTAGAGGGGCTCGGCGGCCGTGAGGCCCTTGATGCACTGGAGACCCTTGTTGGTGGGATGATCGGGGTCGGGCCTCATGGAGACGATCTTGCCGTTCTCGGCCTGTATTATGGTCCCGCATCCGACGCCGCAGTAGGGACACTGGGCCAGTGCGGTGGTGCGGGTCGCCGACCTGCCCTCCTTGGCCGTGGCCGCCTCGAGCTCGGGGTTTGCCGGCGAGAAGAGGCTCGCCCCGGCCGCGGCCGCGCCGATGTAGGCCGTCCCCTTTATGAACTGGCGCCTGTCTATCTTGATTCGCTTCATGCTGCTCCTCCCTTGGTTACAGTGTACGCATATAGGTTATGACGTCGTTTATCTCCTGGTCGGTGAGGTTGGCCAGGCCCTCGGGTCCGCTGAAGCCCCTCATCTTCGTGTTGGAGCGTCCCTCCTTGACGGTCGCGCGTATGAAGGAGTCGGTCGCCACGTCGAGGAAGCCCTTCTTGCCTATGGCCGGTCCCGACCCGCCGGTCTCGTAGCCGGCGCCGTTGACGCCGTGGCAGTTCTCGCAGACCCTGCGGAAGATGACCTCGCCGATCTCGGCGTCGCCCTGCGCCTTGGAGGGATCGTCTATGATGTCGCCCCTGTAGGGGAGCTGCGCGTAACTGCGGAGATAGGCGATGATGGCCTTGATGTCCACCGTGTCGCCGAAGCCCACCATGGCCGTGCCGGGACGTCCGTTGCGTATCGTCTCGGTCAGGAAGCGGTCGGAGGCTATGCTGAGAAACTCCTTGTTGGTCAGCGACGGCGCCACCCCCGGCTGACCCTCGGCGTCCTTCTGATGACAGGCCTGGCAGTTCTCAAGAAAGACCTTGCGCCCTCTGCTCACCAGGTCGTTGCCCGCCCTGGCGTTGACCGACAGCATGGAACACGACAGGAGCATGAACGCCCCGAGGAAGCCGGAGGCCAACAAAACAAATTTTTGGTGAGAAAAACTCTTCATCGTTCCTCCTCGAATTCAGGTGATTTGTCGAACAAAGCTGCCCGTTGACTCACCTCCTTTCATCGTCGTTGTCACTATGCCGGCGGGCGGCCGCGGCGGCGCCCGGAGCCGCATCGGCCGCGAATAAAGAGCGTCGGTGCCGTAGCGGGCGCCGTATGTGCACCGGAAGCGGCGCCGGCCTGATCGAACAAAGATGGCTGCAGAAGACGGCGGCAAAGGACCTGACTGCCCGCACCGACTGCCAGCACTCGCCTCCGGGACGGTGGACGAGGGGCCGTTAGGCGGTATCGGCGGGTCTGCAGCGCTATTTCCGGGCCGCCTTCACCCGCCGCCTCCGCCTGCAGGCATGGAGGTCTTCTCTACAGGCCGCCGCACTCCGGCGACTGTTTGATCGAGGTGGCTGATTTTTTTCTGGTGGAAGGGATCGATCTGGGGAGACCCTGACAGGAGGGGACGCAGTCCTTGAAGCGACTGTCACCGGGAGAGGACCCGGCGGAGGTCGGCCACAGGGCCGCGTCGCCTCATCCAGGGCCAAGGGCCGCCGCTCGTAAAGGACGGATGGTCTTCACTCGCGGCACGATGAAGCGTGCTGGCTATAGATGTATATCCGAGTCGATTGTGCCCTTGCGACAGTGCCTCTCAGCGCGGACCCGCACACCAAACGGATCCGACAGCGGTCGATGAATCGGCCTGCGGCTGGTTCGGGACCGGCCGCCTGATGCTGATGTTGCCCCCTTCACTTCCTTCACGCTTGTATACATTAATAGAAGCGGACATGGCTGTCAAGATAAAAATGAACGTTCTTTAACCGGCGCGGCAGCCCTGAAAAACCCTCTGCAGGGAGGGCCCCGTTCGCACCTGCGGGCGCCGCCCTCAAGGGATCGAGGGCTCGACGGCCACGCCGTCGTCGATCTCGTTGGCCGGGTGAGTGATGACGATCTCCCCGGGACGCAGGCCCGATAGTATCTCGGCGGCCAGGCCGTTACGGTGCCCCACCTTCACCATGCGAAGTCGTGCGCGCCCCTCTTCCACCACGAAGCAGGCCCACCCTTCGCCGCGGCGAAAGAGCGCGCTTGCGGGGACCTGGAGCACGTCGCTTCCTTCCCAGAGTACGAAGGACGCCTCCACGCGGTAGCCGTGTCCCAGTCGTTCCCACCTGTTGCGAGGCGACGTGATCTCCACAATCACCAGCACGCGCTGCTCCTCCACGCCGAGGGCCGAGACCTTGGTGAAGCCCACGGGCTCCACGGTGCGCACCTTTCCTTCCAGAGCCACGGCGCCGCCCCATCGCTCTATGACGACGGCCATACCCTCCCGGATGCGCACGGCGTCTTCGGAGAGGACGTCCACCTCCACCTCGATGGCCGCCGTGTCTCCCACCTCCAGGAGGGGCTGGCCGGCGGCCACGACCCCTTCGCTCTTTCTGAAGACCTTGAGGACGCTTCCGGCAACGGGCGAGCGAAGGGTCACCACCTCGCCGGCATCTGCGGCGTCGCCTTCCGCCGCCGAGTAGCGCAGCGCCGTCTGCGCCGCCTCGAGCTCGAAGCGGGCCACGTCGGCGGAGAAGCGGGCCGAGCGCAGCGCCGCCTCGGCGCGGTCGAGATCGGCCCCGGCGCGGTCGAGCATATCACGGGGCGCGTAGCCCCCGGCATGGAGGCGCTCAATGCGCTCGTACTCGGTGCGGGCGAGGTCCCTGTCGGTGGCCGCGGCCGCCGCCTTCTCCACGGCGGCCTTGAGCGCCGCCCGGGCCGCCTCGACTCTGGCCCGCGACTCGGCGCGGCTGCGCCGGTCGAGCACCTGCGGGCGCAGAGGCTCCATCTCGGCGACCACCAGCCCCCTGGACACCCTGTCGCCCACATCGAGCCTCAGCCTCCTCACAAAGCCCGCCACGGGAGCCGAGATGACGAAGCGGTCCACGACCCGCGTCTTTCCGTCCTCGGTGACGGTCACGCGCAGCGGAGCGCGCACCGCCGAGGCGGTCTCGACGGGAAGCGGAGCCGGCATGAAGCCGTAGGCGAGCGCCGCGGCCGCGGCGGCGGCGAAGAAGACGAGCACTATCCAGCGGCGAAGCTTCACACCCTACTCCTTGGTCTTGAGAACGGCCACGAGGTCGAGCCCGTCGAGCCGGCGGCGCACGATGAGCCCCGAGAATACGGCCGAGACCATGACGACAACGGCGGCCGTGGCGAAGGTGTCGCGCTCGAGCACGAGCGGGACGCGGTAGAGCTCGGTCTGGAGGCTCGCCGCCATGTGGGCGCACAGCCCCTTGCCTATGACAAAGCCCAGGGGAAGGGCGGCGATGGTGAGCGCCGCGAGCTCACCCAAGAGGATATACGAAATCTCGCCCCTTGTAAATCCCAGCACCCGGAGGGTCGCAAGCTCGCGGCTGCGCTCGGAGAGAGTGATGCGGGCGCTGTTGTAGACCACGCCGAAGGCTATGGCCCCGCCAAGGAGCGAGGCGATGAAGGTGAAAAAGAGTATCATCCTGTTCATCGTCTCGTTGAAGCTCTCGAGGGCCGTCTTGTGGACGACCGTGCCGGCCACGCGCGGTATGTCCTTGAGCCTTGCGTAGACGGAACCCTCGCGGGCGGAGTCCACGGCGAGATAGACGCCGCTGACCACGTCGCCGTCGCCGCTCACGCGGTTGAGGGCCCTGAGGTCCATGTAACCGCCGAGCCCCATGTACTGGGTCACGAGCGCCGCCACGGGGACGCGGCGCACGGCGCGGCTCCCCTCGAGCACCTCCACCGTCACCACATCGCCGGGACGGAGCCCGAGGATGTCGCCGAGGTAGTCGGTCAGGACGAGGCCAGAGGGGGGGAGCTCTATGGGATCGAGACGCCTGTCGAGCACGCGGTGGAGGTCACCGCCCGGCTCGAACCCCTGTATGGAGGTGCGGTAGTCGCGGTGGCCGAAACGAAGCTTCACGGGCACGCGGCGGAAGGGCTCGGCGGCCGTCACGCCCTCCATGGCCGAGAGCTCGTGGAGGGCCGTCCTGGAGATGGGCTCCACGAAGTTCACGGCCAGGTCCTCGCGCTGGGAGAGCCCGAATTCCACGCGGACCATGAAGTCCACGGCGTCCTCCTGAAAGCCGCTGAAGACCATGATGGCGCAGGCAAAGGATATGCCCACGACGGAGAGCATCGATTTTACGGGACGGCGCTCAAGGTGGCGGGCTATCATGCGTGTGGGCTGGGCGAGCAGGCGCTTAAACCCCATGCGCTCGAGGATCGTCTCCCTGTAGACGGCCGGCGGCTCGGGCCGCATGGCCTCGGCCGGCGGAAGCTTCACCGCCCGGCGCACGGCCGTGAAGGTGCCGAGAAGCGACGCCGCAAGGCTCACGAGAAGCGACGCCGCCGGGATCCACGGCGCAAGCACGTAGTGGAGGTAAGGAAAGTGGTAGAAGCCGCCGTATATCCCGCTAAGCCCCTTGCCGAACCAGACGCCCAAAAGCATGCCCCCGGCCATGCCGGCGAGCGTGAGCAGCACCACGAGCTTGAGGTAGTGGAGGCCCACGGCCCCGTTGCCGTAGCCGAAGCTCTTGAGCACCGCTATCTCCTCGCGCTGGGTGCCGACGAGCCTTGTGACGACCACGTTGAGGAGGAAGGCGGCCACACCGAGGAATATGACGGGAAACATGGTGGCGACGGTGGCGAGCTGCTTGAACTCCTCGTCGAGGAAACGGTGCGAGAGCTGCTCGCTCCTGCCGTAGGCGCCGCGCCCTCCGTAGCGGTCGAGTATCTCGTCGAGGCGATCCAGGACGTACTCCTCGTCGGCGCCCCGTGAAAGCCTTATGACCACGTCGTTGAAGGCCCCCTCCATGTCGAAGGCGGCGGCCACGCTGCGCCTGGCCATCCACATGATGGCGTAGCGCTTGAAGTCCGGCAGCATCGCCCCCGGGGCTATCTGGTATATGTACTCCGGCGAAAGGGCCACGCCGACGACCTTGAGCCTCTTCTTCCTGCCGTTCATGACGGCCGTCACCGTGTCGCCGGGGCCGAGTCCGTGGGCCTGGGCGAAGGTCTCGCTTATGACCACCTCGTCGCCGCGCAGGGGGTCTACGTAGCGGCCGGCCTTGAAGAAGAGGGCGTTGAGCTCGGGCCCGCCTCCGCCGGGGCCGTCTGTGGGCAGGGAGACGACCCTCCCTATTACGGGCTCGTCAAAGCCCTCGACATCGACGTTGACGGCGGAGACGATCCTCGTCTCCACCCGCTCAACACCCTCTATCTCCTCGATGCGCCCTTTGAGAGTATCGGGCGCGCGCCCCAGCGAGGCGAAGACGTCGGCGAAGCGGTAGTCGCGGTAGTAGGTCTCGCGGGTGAGGTAGAGGGAGTCGAGGGTGGAGAGCGACATGACGAACATGGCCACGCCGCCGGCCATGACGACGGCGATGGCCAGGGCCTGGCCCTTCATCTTCCAGAGGTCGCGCAGCAGCTTTCTGTCTACGGCCTTCACCGGGGACCTCCCTACCAGGCGAGCTCGCGGGGGCTCTTCCTGCTGCTGTTGCGCTCTATGCCCGCCACGAGGCCGTCGGCGAGGCGTATGACCCGATCGGCCATGGCGGCGATACCGATGTTGTGGGTTATGAGGACCGTCGTGGTGCCGAGCTCGCGGTTCACCCGCTCCAGGGCCTCGAGGACCACGACGCCAGTGGCCGAGTCGAGCGCGCCGGTGGGCTCGTCGCAGAGCAGCACGGCCGGACGCTTGGCGATGGCCCGCGCTATGGCCACGCGCTGCTGTTCGCCGCCCGAGAGCTGGGCCGGGAAGTGGTTGAGCCTTGCTCCGAGCCCTACGATCTCCAACGCCTCCTCCGGGCGCATGGGGTCCTTCGCTATCTCGGTCACGACGGCCACGTTCTCCAGGGCCGTGAGGCTCGCGATGAGGTTGTAGAACTGGAAGACGAAGCCCACGTGGTAGCGGCGGTAGGCCGTGAGCTCCCGCTCGGTGGCCCTCGTGAGGTCCCTGCCGTGGTAGCTCACCCGGCCCGCCGTCGCCCTGTCCAGGCCGCCGAGGATGTTCAGGAGCGTGGACTTGCCGCTGCCCGATGGGCCGAGAAGGACGACCAATTCGCCGGCGTAGAGGTCGAGGTCCACGCCCCGCAGGGCATGGACCTCGACCTCGCCCATCCTGTATACCTTGGTGAGCCCCCTGGCCTCGAAGACCGTCCCGTAGTCGCCGCCGCTGTTCATGTATGTAAATATACAGCAACCGGGGGGCTTGTGAAAGCCCATTTACACGGCCCCGGGGCGCGGACCCCGGCGCTGCGGCTTTTACGATATTGTGTTCCCGGAGTTTTTTCGATATAGTATGTTCCTGGGGGGGGGACTTTCTGTAGAAGGGCCATGGGCCCACGTTTCCCCCGGCCCCCCTTCAAAGACTTTTAATTCCCTGCGGAGGGCGAATGAAAGCGCTTGTACTGAGCGGCGGCCGCGGCCGCCGGCTCCATCCCATAACCTACACGGGCCCCAAGCAACTGATCCCCGTGGCCAACCGTCCCATACTGGCCTACGTGCTCACCAACATCGCGCGCGTCGGCATAAGGGACGTGGGCATGATCATCTCTCCCGAGACGGGCGACGAGATAAGGCGGGTCATCGGAGACGGCTCGGATTACGGCGTATCGGTCGCCTACATCGTACAGAGCGAGCCCTTGGGGCTCGCCCACGCCGTCAAGACGGCCCGCGGCTTCCTCGGTGACGAGCCATTCGTCATGTACCTGGGCGACAACCTCATCGGCTGCGGCATCGAGAGCTTCATCGAGAGCTTCGAGAAGGAGCACGCCGACGCCCTCATCCTCCTCAAGTCCGTGGAGAACCCCTGCGCGTTCGGCGTGGCGGAGGTCGACGATGAGGGTCACGTCACAGGCCTCGAGGAGAAGCCGAAAGAGCCGAAGAGCGATCTTGCGCTGGTGGGCATCTACCTCTTCTCGCCCAGGGTCCACGAGGCCGTCGACGCCATAAAGCCGTCGTGGCGCGGCGAGCTGGAGATAACCGACGCCGTGAAGGAGCTCATGAAAATGGGCGCGACCGTGCGCAGCCACATCATAGACACGTGGTGGCTCGACACGGGCAAGAAGGACGATCTCCTGGCGGCCAACACCACGGTGCTCGACGAGCTCATAGGGAGGAAGGTGCCCGCCGGGCTCGCCTCGGATTCGCGCATAAGCGGACGGTGCGAGATAGACGAGACGGCCGTCATCACCAACAGCACCCTTCGCGGTCCCGTGGTCGTGGGCGCCGGCGCGGTCATAAGAGACAGTTTCGTGGGACCCTACACCTCCATCGCCGAGAAGGCGCGGGTGGAGAGGTCGGCCATCGAGCACTGCGTGGTCATGACGGGCGCCGTCATAAGCGACATCGACCGCATGGAGGACAGCCTGGTCGGAATGAACGCCAGGGTGGTGAGGGCCGGGGAGCGGCATCGCGCCTACCGTCTCATAATAGGCGAGGACTCGATAGTCGAGGTCTGAAGCCCCCTTGAGCCGCGGGGAATCGAGCGATGAGGAAGATACTCGTTACAGGGGGGGCGGGCTTCATAGGGAGCAACTTCATCAGGATGCTGCGCGCGAAGCGGCCGGACGTGCGCGTGACGGTGCTCGACAAGCTGACCTACGCCGGCAACCCCGAGAACCTCGCCGAGCTGGTCGAGTCGCCTGGTCCCGGCGGCTACCGCTTCGTAAAGGGCGACATCTGCGACGAGGCACTGGTGGACGGCCTCTTCGCCGAAGAGGACTTCGACCGGGTGGTCAACTTCGCCGCCGAGAGCCACGTGGACCGCTCCATCCTCGGCCCCCGCGCCTTCGTCGAGACCAACGTGACGGGCACGTTCACGCTCCTGGAGGCCGCGCGCCGGCACTGGCGCTCCGGCGGGGAGGGACGCCTGTTCGTGCACATCTCCACCGACGAGGTCTACGGCTCGCTGGCCGCTGGAGAACGCTCGAACGAGGACTCGCCCTACAGGCCGAACTCGCCCTACGCGGCGAGCAAGGCGGCCTCGGACCACCTGACGCGCTCCTACCACCGCACATACGGCCTGCCGGTGGTGATAAGCCACTGCTCCAACAACTACGGCCCCTACCAGTTCCCTGAGAAGCTGATTCCGCTGATGATAATAAACGCCCTTCAGGGCCGCGAGCTCCCGGTCTACGGCGACGGGCGCAACGTGCGCGACTGGCTCCACGTGGCCGACCACTGCGAGGCGGTGGAGCTTGTCTGCGAGCGCGGCGAGGCGGGACGGACCTACGACATAGGGTCGGGCCGCGAAATGGAGAACATCGAGCTCGTAAGGCTGCTGTGCGACCTCGTCGACGAAGCCGTTGCGGCCTGCGGGGAGCTGCGGCGCCTCCACCCCTTCGACGGGCCGAGGCGGCGGCTCATAAGGTTCGTAGCCGACAGGCCCGGCCACGACCGCCGCTACGCGACCGATTCTTCGCGCATCAGAGACGAGCTTGGATGGACGCCGCGCACGGAGCTCGAGGAAGGGCTGCGCAGGACCGTGGCCTGGTACATCGACAACCGCCGCTGGTGGGAGCGGGTCGTCTCGGGAGAGTACCGCCGCTACTACGAGCTCCAGTACGCATCGAGGACGAACGCCTGACCCCGGTCCGTCTCTTCGTATGACGGCCCGGCCGCCGTCGCCGCGGGAAGAGAGATGAGGATACCGTTCAACAAGCCTTTCATAGTGGGCAAGGAGCTCTACTACATCGCCCAGTCGGTCGCAAGCGGCCACATTGCGGGCGACGGGGTATTCACGAGGAAGTGCGGCGAGCTGCTCGAGGGGCGTCTCGGCGCGGCGCGGGTGCTGCTCACCCCCTCGTGCACGGCGGCCCTCGAGATGGCGGCCATGCTAATCGATGCCGGTCCCGGCGACGAAGTGATAATGCCCTCCTACACCTTCGTATCCACGGCCAACGCCTTCCACCTGCGCGGCGCAAGGCCCGTCTTCGCGGACATAAGGCCCGATACGCTCAACATCGATCCGGCTCTCGTGGAAGAGGCCGTCACCGAGAGGACGAAAGCCGTGGTGGCGGTCCACTACGCCGGCGTGGGCTGCGACATGGACGCCATCACCGAGACCGCCTCGGCCAGGGGCCTCCACGTCATAGAGGACGCGGCCCAGGCCCTGGGCGCAAGCTACAGGGGCCGTCCCCTGGGGACCATAGGCGCCCTCGGCGCCCTGAGCTTCCACGAGACGAAGAACTTCATCTGCGGCGAGGGGGGCGCGCTGGTCATAAACGACGGGCGGTTCGTGGAGAGGGCCGAGATACTGCGCGAGAAGGGGACGGACCGCAGCCGCTTCTTCCGGGGGGAGGTGGACAGGTACACGTGGGTCGACATAGGCTCGTCATACCTGCCCTCGGACCTGCAGGCGGCCTTCCTCTACGCGCAGCTTGAGAACATGGACGCCATCACCACAAGGCGCGGCGCCATATACCGCTTCTACGAGCAGGAGCTTTCGGTGCTGGAGGCGAAGGGGCTCGCCCGCCTTCCGCGCCTCCCCGCCGAGTGCGCGCCGAACCACCACCTCTTCTACCTGATCGTCGAGGACGAGACCACAAGGGACGGCCTCATCGCCCACCTCAAGTCAAGGGGCATCCTCGCCGTCTTCCACTACGTGCCGCTCCACCTCTCGAAGGTGGGCCGCCGTCTCGGCTACCGCGAGGGCATGCTGCCCGTGACCGAGGACCTGAGCAGGCGGCTCGTGCGCCTGCCCTTCTTCTACTCCATAACCGAGGCCGAACAGGCCGAGGTGGCGCGGGAGATAAAGACCTTCCTCGGCGCCTGACCCTCCGGCACGGAGCCCGACGGGCTACGCCGTCCACGCTTTCGACAACAGGGGAATGAGAAGGAGCTATGGGAGAGGCGACGATGGACCGCTCACGGAGTGCACAACACTCCGGAGCTCAACTTGACCATTGTTTTTTCTTTGCCTACTTTCTTTTTTACAAAAAAGAAAGCAGGACGGCGACGGGCCGCTCATAGACCGCACAACACTCCGGAGCTCAACTTGGCCATTGTTTTTTCTTTGCCTACTTTCTTTTTTACAAAAAAAGAAAGCAGGACGGCGACGGGCCGCTCATAGACCGCACAACGCTACGGAGCTCAACTTGGCCATTGTTTTTTCTTTGCCTACTTTCTTTTTTACAAAAAAGAAAGTAGGTCAGCGGCTCATGGAGTCGAGGAAGGCCTTGTTGGAGTCGGTGTGCTGCATCTTGTCGAGGAGGAACTCCATACTCTCGATGGGGTTAAGGGGCTGGAGGACCTTGCGGAGTATCCAGATGCGGTTGAGCTCTTCCTTTGTGAGGAGCAGGTCTTCCTTCCGCGTGCCCGACTTGTTGAGGTCGATGGCCGGGAATATGCGCCTTTCGGCGAGCTTCCTGTCGAGGACTATCTCCATGTTGCCCGTGCCCTTGAACTCCTCGAAGATGACCTCGTCCATGCGGCTGCCCGTGTCGATGAGTGCCGTTGCGATGATGGTGAGGCTGCCGCCCTCTTCGATGTTGCGGGCCGCGCCGAAGAAGCGTTTGGGCTTGTGGAGGGCGTTGGAGTCGACGCCGCCGGAGAGGACCTTTCCGCTGGGTGGGACGACGGTGTTGTAGGCCCTGGCAAGGCGCGTGATGCTGTCGAGGAGGATGACCACGTCCTTCTGGTGCTCGACGAGGCGCTTGGCCTTTTCGATGACCATCTCCGAGACCTGGACGTGGCGCTGGGCGGGCTCGTCGAAGGTGGAGCTTATGACTTCGCCGTTGACGGAGCGCTCCATGTCGGTCACTTCCTCGGGGCGCTCGTCGATGAGGAGGACGAGGAGCACGATCTCCGGGTGGTTGGTCGTTATGGAGTTGGCTATCTGCTGGAGCAGTATGGTCTTGCCCGCCCTCGGCGGCGATACGATGAGGCCGCGCTGCCCCTTGCCGATGGGGGTGAAGAGGTCCATGATGCGCATGGACATGTTGCCGGGCTCTCTTTCGAGCCTTATCTTCTCCTGGGGGTATAGGGGGGTGAGGTTGTCGAAGAGTATCTTTTCGCGGGCCACTTCGGGGGCCTCGTAGTTGACCTGCTCGACCTTCAGCAGGGCGAAGTAGCGCTCGCCCTCCTTGGGCGGGCGGATCTGGCCGGAGACGATATCGCCCGTTCTCAGGTTGAAGCGCCTTATCTGCGACGGCGAGACGTAGATGTCGTCGGGGCCGGGCAGGTAGTTGTAGTCCGGCGCCCTCAGGAAGCCGAAGCCGTCGGGCAGGGTTTCGAGAACGCCCTCGCCGTAGATGAGGCCGTTCTGGTCGCTCTGGGCCTGGAGCAACGAGAAGATGAGGTCCTGCTTTCTCATGCTCGTCGCGCCCTCGATGTTGTACTTCTTGGCGAGGGCGGTCAGTTCGTTTATCTTCTTTTCCTTTAGTTCCTTGAGATTCATTACGGACACTCCTGGGCTGAATGGAATAATACGGCCAACAGGTCCCCCCGACCGGCGGGGACGGCAAGACCGCTGGGGGGAAGCTGTCTTGAGGAAAGTTTCCCCCGGCCCCCCGTACCAAGACTTTTCACTTGAGCCAAGAAACCTCGTTTCCTTGGACGATCAGAGCAAACGCGGCTCTAAGAGCAAACAAACGGTTCCCTCAGACTCCCTCCAAAAACTTTTAACGCCCTGCGGATCATCCCGATTTTGCAAGCAAAATCGGGATGATCCGCAGGGAATTATAAGTCTTTGAAGGGGGTCTGGGGGAAACTTCCTACAGAAAGTTTCCCCCAGGGTAATCAAGGTAATCTGGGGCTTGTGAGTTCTACCTCTGGACTTTTCGTTTGTCGGATTGTTTGTTAGGGGATGTCAAGAAAACCTTTGACAGAGGTGTTCGTCTTTTCCGTTCGGATTGAATGGTGTTTCTACTCTACCACGCTTTCGCGGTCCTGTCAACCGAATTCGGACATTTGGAACCTCAAGGGCGGAGTGCGTCGGGCGGGCGGGGGGCTGCCGCAAGCTCCCTGTACAGTTCCTCGACGCGCTCTCTGGTGCGCTCCACGGTTGAGGAGTTGTCCACCACGTAATCGGCGCGCCTGAGCTTTTCTTCGAGCGGCATCTGGGCCTTCATGCGGGAGCGGGCCTGCTCCTCGGTGAGGCCGTCTCTTGAGCGGGCCCGCTCAAGCTGCAGGTGTTCGGGCGCGCAGACGACGAGGACCTTGTCCATCTCGCGGTCGAGGCCCGTTTCGAAGAGCAGGGGGGCGTCGACGACGATGAGGGCCTGCGGGTCCTTCTTTTTCAGCTCTCTTATGCGCCTTCTTATCTCGGCCCTGATCCTCGGGTGGGTTATCTCGCAGAGCGCGGCGAGTTTTCGGGCGTCGGCGAAGACGATCTCCGCGAGGGCCTTTCTGTCGAGCGCGCCGTCGGCGGCGATGACGCCGTCGCCGAAGCGGCGGACGATCTCGGAGAGCGCCTCCCGTCCCGGCTCGACGATCTCCCTTGCGATGGCGTCCGCGTCGACGACCTCGGCTCCAAGCTCTTTGAGCATGGCCGTTACGAGGCTCTTGCCCGTGGCCATGCCTCCCGTGACTCCCAGCACCATGGTATGGGCTCCGCTGCCCCGGCCGCCCGCAAGGGGCTGGCGGGCTCATGGGTCGATCATGATGAAGCTGAGCTGGCGCATGGCCGCTCCGTCGCGGCGGTGGGAGAAGAAGTCCCGCCCGCAACAGGTGCAGCGCCGCTCGACGGAGATTGCGCCGCCGCTCACGCCGGCCCCGGCGAGGCGGTCGCTCACCGCCCCGGCGAGGTCGCACATGAAGCGCCCGCTTCGCCCTGCCGGCGAGAAGAAGCGGGGACCGAGGCCGGCCTCGCCGAACGCGGCGGCCACGTCGGAGCCGACCTCGAAGCAGCAGGGGCCGATGGCCGGTCCGAGGGCGGCGAGAATGGAGGAGGGCCGCGATGAGAAGACCTCCTCCATCGTCGCGAGCGCCGCGGCGACCACCCCCTTTGCCACGCCCCGCCAGCCCGCATGGACGGCGGCCACGACCCTCTTTGTCCGGTCGTAGAGGAGCAGCGGCAGGCAGTCGGCCGTGAGTACGCCTACGGGAACGCCCGGCAGGGCCGTGACCACGGCGTCGGCCTCGGCGCCGGAGAGGGCGGCCCTGCCGGCGTCGGAGGCGTCGTCGACAACGAGGACCGAGGCCGAGTGGACCTGCCTCGGCGTAACGAGCAGGTGAAGCCTTCCGCCCATGAGCCGGTCCAGCGAGGCGGCGTCGGTGAACACCGGCTCCCCGCCGTCGCGGCGCACGGCGTGACGGGCCGTCAGGAAGGCGTGGCGCGTGCCGCTGGCTCCGGCGAGGACGGCCGAGACTACGGCGCCGTCCTTCACCGACGTCCTCCGCGGGCGCAGCGCTCTTCGAGCAGGTCGAGGAGGGCGGCCATGTCGGGCGGGTCGGGGGCGTGAAACTCCATGTCGCGGCCCGTGACGGGATGGACGAAGCCGAGGCTCGCGGCATGGAGGCACTGGCGCTTCATTGCCCGCAACGCATCGAAGACCGGTTTGTCGAGCCCAGCGCAGACGGCGCGCCTGCCGTAGAGGGGGTCTCCCACCACGGGATGGCCTATGGCCGAGAGGTGGACGCGCACCTGATGGGTCCTGCCCGTCTCCAGGCGAAGCTCTACGAGTGTGACCGGACCGTAGCGGCGGAGCACGCGCAGGTGGGTCACGGCCCTCCTCGCCCTCGCCGAGCGCGGTGAAATCTTTTTTCGCTGCACCCTGTCGCGGCCGATGGCGAGGTCGATGGTGAGTTCGTCGTCTTTCACGTCGCCCCAGACGAGGGCCCGGTAGCGGCGGCGCGCGCGGCGCGCCCTGAAGAGCGCGGCAAGGGCGTGGTGGGCGGCGTCGTCGCGCGCCGCCACCATGACACCGGAGGTGTCCTTGTCGAGCCTGTGCACTATGCCCGGCCGAAGCGGCGCCCCCACCGAGGAGAGCGAGCCGAAGCGGTGCAGCAGGGCGTTTACGAGCGTGCCCGTAGTGCGGCCTGCGCCCGGATGCACCACGAGCCCGGGCGGTTTGTTTACGACGACGAGAAAGCGGTCCTCGTAGAGGACATCAAGCGGTATCTGCTCGGGCTCGCAGGAGGGCTCGACGGCCGGCGGGATGGTCACCTCGACGCGCTCGCCGGCCTTGAGCCTGCGGGCCGGCTTGGAGCGGGCGCCGTCGACGAGCACGAGCCCTTCTCTTACGAGACGCCCGGCGGCGGTGCGCGTGAGGGCCTCGAACCTCTCGCTCACGAAGAGGTCGAGCCGGACGCCGGCCTCGGCCGCCCCGACCTCGAAGCGGGAGACGGACTCCATGGCGGCCCTACCAGATGCCGCTCTCTATGTCACCGCTCCGCTTCACGAGGATGTCGACGATGGCGTTGTTGTAGTAGTTGCTGGAGCTGACGATGCTCTGGTCCACGCGCTCGCAGTAGAGCTCGTAGCCCTCGTCGAGCTCCTCTTTGAGCAGGTCGAAGAGGTTGTCGTTCTTTATGCCGTCGAGGATCTTCTGTCTGTTGTATATGGCGATGTCGGAGATGATGGTCCTGGCCAGCCTCTTGGCGGCCTCGGGCGAGGTGATCTTAGCCATTGGCGTCTTCCTGCTCCCTCAGTATCTCTTGCACCAGTATCTCGCCGCCCATCTCGGCGTTGGCCCGCACGAGCCTTTCCACGAGGTCGGCGTCGCGGGACCTGAAGGCATCTATTATCTCGCCGTGCTGCCTGACCGAGGTGTGCATCCTCCCCCGGACCGAGAGCGAGGCGATGCGCAGGCGCTCGAACTGCTGGACGAGCTGGCCGAGAAGCGTCAGGAGTTTCTCGTTGCCGCAGGCCCGGAGGAATATCTCGTGGAAGAGGTTGTCGAGCCTGAAAAAGCCCTTCACGTCGTCGCGGTCGGCGCAGCGGCCCATCTGGACGTTGAGCGAAGCAAGACGCCGTATGTCGCGCTCCGTGAGCCTTTCGCAGGCCACGCGGGCGGCGTAACCCTCGAGGATGCTCTTGATGGCGTAGAACTCGCGCACGTCCCGGTCGGTTATGGACGTTATGACCGCGCCCTTGCGGGGGGTGACCGTCAGGAACCCCTCGCTCTCGAGCTGGCGGAAGGCCTCGCGTATGGGCGTGCGGCTGATGCCGAAGGTCTCGGCGAGCTCGGCCTCGGGCACGCGGTCGCCGGGCTTGAGGCGGCCGGATACGACGGCGTCCTTTACGAAGTCGACGATACGCTCGCGCAGCGTCTGGGGCTTGCTCACCGGAAAGTCGAGCAGTTTAACCTTTTCCATGATATACTGTATACACTCAAACGGAGGCAAAGTCAAGGTCTTTTGAAAGGGACCGAATCCATTTCCCTAATAATTTCACATAGTTTTCAAAAGAAGACGCCCATGAAGAACCTCCTCGACTTCACATACGACGAACTTGCCGCCGAGGTCTCGGCCATGGGGGAGCGAAGCTTCCGCGCCGACCAGCTCTACGCATGGATACAGCGCCGCGGCGCTCGAGGCTTCGAGGAGATGACCGACATATCAAAGGCGCTTCGCGCGAGGCTCTCGCGGGAGTATACCCTCGCAAGGCCCGAGGCGGCCCGGGTCCTCGCCTCCGGCGACGGCACGAGGAAGATACTCTTCGTCCTCGACGACGGCCTTTGCGTGGAGAGCGTGCTCATGCCGGAGAAGGACCGCGCAACACTGTGCGTCTCCACGCAGGCGGGCTGCGCCATGGGGTGTCTCTTCTGCAGGACCGCGGCCATGGGGCCGGGGCGCAACCTCACGCTCGCCGAGATGGCGGGACAGGTCCTCGAGGCCGAGCGCCTCGCGCCCGAGGGACTTCGCATAACCAACGTGGTGCTCATGGGCATGGGCGAGCCGCTCGCAAACTTCGACAACGTGGCGAGGCTGCTCGAGGTGCTCACCGACCCGAGGGGCATGGCCTTCGGCGCCCGCAAGGTAACGCTCTCCACCGTGGGACTCGTACCCGCAATCGAGCGCCTCGGCGCCATCTCGCAGGTGAACCTCGCCGTCTCGCTCAACGCAACGACCGACGAGGTGCGAAGCCGCCTCATGCCCGTCAACAGACGCCACCCCATAGGCGAGCTCATCGCCGCGCTGGGGCGCTACCCCCTCAAACGGGGCCGGCGCATCACCATCGAGTACGTCATGATCGACGGCGTAAACGACGGCGACGACGACGCCGCGCGGCTCACAAGACTGCTGCGTCCCATACCCTGCAAGGTGAACCTCATACCCTTCAATCCCTTCGAGGGCTCGCGCTTCAGGCCGCCCCGGCCCAGCCGGGTCGCCTCCTTCCACAAACGCCTCCTCGACGCGGGCTATGCCGTCTTCACGCGGGAGAGCAGGGGCCGGGACATCGACGCCGCCTGCGGCCAGCTTGCGGCAAGGCCGCTCCATCCTTGAGCACAGCCGCTCGTGCCGCTTGGCGGCAGGGCGGTCGCCGGGGGGCCGGGCGTAAAGGGGTAAAAGGTTCCCCCCGGCTCTTTTCTTCGGGTTTGACGCGCCCCGTGGGACGGTGGTAAACTTGGTGGAGAGGGACGCAATAGCCGCTTTGCGTGTAAGTGCGGGGAAGTGGAGATGGGTCGCAGCCCTACAGCACAGAGGCGCCGCGGCTTGGACGGCGCGCCCGCCCGCGGGCCGGGTCGGAGAGCCGCGGTGGAAGATGCCTACTCGACGGGCCGCAGCTTGCGGTGGAGTCCCCGCATATGGTTTGCCACCGTAGGGCTTGCTCTGACGGCGCTTGCAACCGTCTCGCTTCTTTGCGCCACGGGCCGCCGCCTCGCCGCCCTGTGCAGGCGCGCCGCCCTGAGTGCGCCCCCTGTCCATGGGCTGAGAGTGCGGGCCGCAGAGGCCATGGGCGGGGTGGCTGCCGTAGCGCGCCTGCTGCCGTTCATGGCTGCGGCGGGCTCTCTATCCGCAGTGCTGCGCCTTGAGCGCGCCCTCTCCTACAGGATATATCTCTTGCGATGCCGCGGCGCTTCTGCGATGCGGCTGGCGGGACGCATCCTCGACAGAGTGGAGCTCTCGCTGGAGCGCTCCTTCGCACACCTGCTCCATGCCCTGAAACATGCGCTTCGCCCCGGGCCAGCCCTTGGAGGGCTTCTCCTGCCGGGACTCGCCTCCTTCTCGACCCTCTTCATAGTGACGGCCGCAAGTCTCGACACGCCGGCTCCTCCCGGGCGCCAGCCCGCGGTTGCGGCCGGGACGGAAATAACGCCTTCGACAGCCGCCGGGGTCGCCTCCATCGGCTCCCCGGTCCTGACGACGGCGGCTGCGCCGTGGCTCTACGGCCGGCCGCTGCCGCAGCGCCCGGCGCCGCCCCAAGGCCGGGGGCCGGCCGGGACGGAGGGGGCGGAGCCGCCGCCGTCGCTCCACTTCACCAGGGGGCGCACCGACAGGATGGAGCTCGCCCTCACCTTCGACGGCGGCTCGCAGGCCGACGAGGCCGTGACGATCCTCGATATCCTCAGAGAACGCTCGATAAAGACCACCATCTTCCTTACGGGACGGTTCATAAGACTCTATCCGGAACTCGTGCGTCGCATGGTGAGGGAGGGACACGAGGTGGGCAACCACACGATGACGCACCCCCACCTGACCGACTACGCCGCCACCTTCAGGCATACCACCCTCGCCGGCGTTGACAGGGAGTTTCTGGCACGGGAGCTCGAAGGGGCCGCCCGCCTCTTCCGCGAGACGACGGGCGAGGAGATGGTCCCGCTTTGGCGCGCCCCCTACGGCGAGATAAACGACGAGCTCATGGAGTGGGCCGCCGGCGAAGGCTACGTCCACGTCGGCTGGACGACGGACCATGCAAGCCGCGAAAGCCTCGACACCCTCGACTGGGTGGCCGACAGGGGCTCGCCCTTCTACCGCAGCGCCTTCGAGATGAAGAGCCGCCTGCTCTCCTTCGGCTGGACGGGAAAAGGGCTTCGCGGAGGCGTGGCGCTCATGCACCTGGGCACGGCCCGAAGCGACGACAGACTCACCTCGGTGCTGGCCCCGCTCCTCGATGAGCTCGCTTCACGGGGCTACCGCTTCGTAAGAGTGACGGAACTGATGAAGAGAAAGGACGGCGGCCGCGCCCTGGCGTGGGTGAGGGAGAAGGCGGACCGCAGACAAAGAAAGGGCTCGACAATCGTCGCGCGAAGTCCGAAACCGCCCGCCGCGGCCGCCCTCCTCATGACCCCAGGCTACCTGCCGCCGCTCAAAGAGACCCTGCTCCTGCCCTGGAGGGAGCCTTCCTGACAAAGAGTACGAAGGAAGCCGAAGGGGGCGCTCGCCCGAGGAAACCTTTTGGAAACTCTGATTTATTGCACTGAGGGAACCTTTTTGAAAAAAGGTTCCCTCAGACTCCCTCCAAAAACTTTTAACGCCCTGCGGGTCATCCCGATTTTGCAAGCAAAATCGGGATGACCCACAGGGAATTAAAAATCTTTGAAGGGGGTGTTTTGTCCGCATTGGCTGCCAGGGGGGCGGTCCTCTGGAGGTTCGGGGCGCAAAGGCGTAACAATCCCGCCTGGCGCGCCCCCCCGGGCCACCGCGTATCACGAAAGCGGTCAAGAAGAAGGGTGAAAGAAGACGCAAAATCCGCTCTCCGGTGGAGCGGATAGAGGAGGATTGTCAGCGATAAAGAAGCGCCCCCTTGTCCTGCCCCAAAGCTCCAGAAGTATGGAATATCAGTGTTATGGACGGTGAAAGCCAGGTTTCATTGACTTTCCTGGAGGTTGATGTATAATTTTGGCGTGTTTTTGTTTGGGAACGAAGACAAACGGAGACTTTGGGTGGAATAAAGAGTTATACACAAAAAGGATAAGTCATGATGGATTTTGAAGTTATGCTTTCTGGAGGCAGTGGGCATTTCCATATTCATGGACGTGGCAATGTGGAGATTCCGCCAAACAAGCTGATATTTGACCCCTCGGTACTGCATTACTTAATGAGCCATGAATTAAAATATAATAATAACTATCAAGTGTATATCCCAAATAGCTTGTATAAACTAATATCCTTATCTAAAGATAGTGATGAATACAAAGCGTTTTTAAGCAAGCTTCTTTTTTATTTCTCTTATTCACCTTATCGTCATCGAAATCGAAGAAACTCTGAGATGTCACAATGTAACTGGGAGAGATTTTATGATAATATCGAAAAAATTTCTTTCACGAAAATTTCTGATGAAGATGTTGAGGACAAACAAGAATACCATGCTATTCTCTCAATGTTTCGAAATCGTCAATTCTATATTTCTATGAGTCCAAAATTGAATCTTTTGGGTGATGTAATAGCAACAATTATCGGGTTTAGCAAAAAAACTGGCGTCCCGATTCTCTGTAAAACTCGAAACTTTGCGAACTTGCTAAGAGAAAAAATAGTAAGTATAGAGTTACCAAAAAGGTTTGATGATGTAGTAATAAAAAAGCAAGAAATTACTGGTCAGTTATTTCGTTTTCACGGTGGGAGGGCGACCAAGTTCTTCATTGGAGTCGTCCTTTCTGTTGGGGGATCTATTTATCCAGCAATTGGTGTGCTTGGCATAGTGTTCGTCTTTATGGATCCATAGTAGTGTATAACAAGGCGCTGCATCTGACCGCCTGAAAAGAACTAACATGGTTATTAGAGCAGTTTGAGCCCGCAAAAGAAAAGTTCAGGAAATATTTGGATTTGAGCAACTGAAAAAACCTAACAGCCCTGCCCCCTCGGCATCTCAGCCTACAACCCTGACTTCCTCATCGGAGAGGTGTTTTGAAGCATAATTCAAGGCCGCCAGGATGTCTTCCTTTGTAATGTCGTATTCAGCCATCACTTCCTCGTAAGTCATCCCTCCGGCGAGCTTGCCAAGGACCAGATCAACCGGAACGCGGGTACCCTTTATCACAGGCTTCCCGAAACGCACCTTTTCATCCGCCTCTATTCTCGGAGCTATTTCCATAACAGATCACCCCCTCTGCGCGGTCTTTCCTGATTTTACCATACCCTCCCCCAAACTCAATCAGGATGCGCAAAGGAAAGGGGCAAACCGGAAGTTCCGCCAGGCCCTCTTTTTTGCTTGCCCGGCGGTGGCCCGGAGGGGCGGGGCGCGCCAGGCGGGAACTTGTTGACAGAAAGTCTTCCCCCGTCTCCTCAGAAGTCGACCGCTCCCTTGCCGAGCATCCTCTCTATCTCCTCGATCATCCGTTCCCTGTGGGTAGCGCCCCAGTAGATGCGGCCGCAGCCGGGACAGCGCGCAAAGCTCCGGCAGGTCTCGAAGACATAGGCCGGCACGACCGCCTCGACCTCCGACCTCCCGACCCTCTCAAGAAGGACGTTGCAGCGAAGACACCTTGTGAGAAAACCCCGTTGCGGCAGGCCGAAGCGCTCCACCACGCTCCGGAGCTGTGCGTCCACGTGGTCGCTTTCGACGAGGAACGACCTGCCGCGGGCGAGCCTGCGCCTTATGAGCAGCCTGTCGCGCGTCAGGATGGTGCGTCCCTCCTCGACGGCCCTCCTTACGAGCACGGCGTCGTCTATGGCGCGCTCGTAGGCCACGTCGAAGCCGAGGGTGCGCATCCAGCGGGCGAGCTTGCCGAGCATGGAGTCGGCTATGAACCTGCCGCCTTCGACCATCGTGCGCCTTGCGTTGAACGTCCTTGGATGGAGTCTCCCGGCAGGCACGCCCTTGCCGCGCTCTCCGGGAGGTCGGGGCGCAAAGGCGTAAAAGTCCCGCCTGGCGCGCCCCCACCTCCCGGAGAGCGCCGCGCCGGCAGAAGCGACGCGCCTGAGAGTCTTGCGGCAGCCCCGGGGCCGCGCCCCTTTCCAGACGAGGCCGGACCCTTCCGGCCGTCTCAGAGTATGAGCATGGCGTCGCCGTAGCTGTAGAAGCGGTAGCGGCGGCGGACCGCCTCGGCGTATGCCTCCATTACGAGGTCCTTTCCGGCGAAGGCGCAGACGAGCATGATCAAGGTCGAGCGGGGAAGGTGGAAGTTGGTTATCAGGGAGTCTACGGCCTTGAACTCGAAGCCCGGATAGATGAAGAGGTCCGTAACGCCCGAGAGCCTGGGCTCGTCGAAGCCGTCGAGAACGGCCGTCTCGAGGGCCCTCGTGACGGTCGTGCCCACGGCCACGACCCTGCGTCCCTCGGCGCGGGCCCTCCTGAGGGCGTCGAGGACCTCGGCCGTCACGTGATAGCGCTCGCCGGCCATACGGTGCTCCCTCACGTCGTCGGCCTTGACGGGCATGAAGGTGCCCGGCCCGGTGTGGAGCGTCAGGAAACGCACCTCAACCCCCTTCGCCCTGAGAGATTCGATCTGCTCAGCCGTGAAGTGGAGGCCGGCCGTGGGAGCGGCCACGGCGCCGTCGTTCCTTGCGAAGACCGTCTGGTAACGCTCGGCGTCGGCGCCGTCGGGCTCGCGCCTTATGTATGGAGGAAGCGGCACCCGGCCGACGCGCTCCATGGCGGCCCTCACATCGCCGTCCTCGAACTCCACCAGCCGAAGGCCGCCGGCGTCCCGGCCCCGGAGCACCCGCGCCGTGAGAACGTCGCCCCTGTCGCCGAAGAAGAGCACCGTCCCCTCCCGCACGGGCCGCGACGAACCCACAAGGCAGCGCCAGCGCCGGAGACCGGGCCCCTCGCCCCCTTTAGCGGCATCGGGCTCCACGACCAGTAGCTCCACCCGTCCGCCCGTGGCCTTGCGCCCCACAAGCCGCGCCGGCATGACGCGGGTATCATTGAGCACCAGCACATCGCCGGGGCGCAGCCACTCGCCCACGTCACCGAAGCTGCGGTGGAAGAGCCTTGCGCCGCGCCTGTCGAGCACCATGAGCCGCGAAGCGCCGCGCTCCGGGGCCGGACGCTGGGCTATGAGTTCGGCGGGCAGCCGGTAGTCGAAGTCCTGCGGCCCCATATTTGCGCCACCTCCATGACGCACGACAAGGGAAGCTCTGATTAATTACCCTGGGGGAGACTTTCTGTAGAAGGGCCACAGGCCCACGTCTCCCCAAGACCCCCCTCGTATGCTATTCGGATGTTTGGCGGTCCTCTGGAGGTTCGGCCCGCGCCAGGCGGGATTTTTACGCCTTTGCGGCCCGAACCTCCAGAGGACCGCCACCCCGGGCAGCCAATGCGGACAAAGACACCCCCTTCAAAGACTTTCAATACGACTTGGTTTCCCCCTGTTTTGCCAAGCAAAACAGGGGGAAACCAAGTCGCATTAAAAGTTTTTGGAGGGAGTCTGAGGGAACCTTTTTACAAAAAGGTTCCCTCAGTGCAATAAATCAGAGTTTCCCAAGAAGACTCTCGGCCCCACAGGGGGGACCACCCTGGGAGGACTCGCCGGAGAGAGGCTCCCCCCTCTATCCCGTCGGCCGTGGAGGGGATCGTTACCCCCGGTCAATGCCTGTAGAAGCTGAGGGCGTAGAGGAGGACGAGCCCGAAGACCATGGCCGCCAGGCCCATCGCCCTCAGGTTCTTTTCCGGTATCTCTTCGAGGAGCCGCGCCCACTCTTTCACCCTGTGAGGGAAGGCGAAGTACGGTATGCCCTCGACGATGAGGACCACGGCCAGCACTGTGAAGGCGAAGACCACGACACCTCCATTGCAGCACAGCTCCGGCGGCTGCGCAAGACCCGGTGCGACGGAAAGGGAACGCCTCTCAGAACGGTGAGCGGACGATGGAGAAGGCCGGAGAGCCGCCGTCGTCGACCACCTCGAGGAGATAGGGGCTCTTGACCACCTCTCCCTCTTCGTCCATGGAGATGAGACCCGTGAGACCGTGGAAGCCCTCGATATCGAGAAGGGCCTTGCGCACCGCCGAGGGCCTGGTGGTGCCAGCGGCCTTCAGGGCCTCGGCTATGAGCATGAACGCGTCGTATGCCTCGGCCACGAACGTGGCGGGCGGGCGTCCCTCCCTCTTCCGGTAGCCTTCGACAAAGTCCCGCACCATCGGCTCATCAGCGAGGGGGGAGAAACCCGCGTAGAGGAGGGTGCCCACCACGATATCGCCGCCGGCGAGGAAAGTCTCGGTGCCGAGCTCCTCGCCTCCCACAAGCGGCAGCCTGAGCCCGGCGGCCCTTGCGGCCTCGAGGAAGTCGATGGCCGAGCGGTCCGAGCCTGCGAAGATGACGGCGTCCACGGGCATCGCGCTCTTTATCTCCTCGACGGCCGCGGCGACGTCGTCGGCCGTGAAGATGTGTCCCTCGGCCTTGATCTCGGCGCCCGTCTTGGCGGCGGCCATCCTGAAGAAGCTGGCCACGCTGAGCGCCTCGTCCTCCATGACCGTCACCAGCGCAAAGCGCTTGAGGCCCGCCTCGGCCGTGGCGTACTCCATGAGCTCGTCGGCCGCCTTCTGGCCCGGCAGGCTGGTCCTGAAGACGAACGGCCCGCTTCTCCCTATGTGACGGCGCGTGCCGGCCGATATGAAGACCGTCGAGGACTCGTTGGCCATGTACACGGGCGCGAAGGTCGACCAGCCGGTCGGCGAGCCTATGATGGCCACGACCCCCTGCTTTATGAGCTCGTCCATGCCGGTCCTCGTTGCGCCCTGCTCGCTCCTGTTGTCGTACTCCACTATTTCGATGGGGGCCCCGTCGACACCGCCCGCGCCGTTGAAGGACTCGGCGGCGAGCCTTGCGCCCTCGAAGGTCATGAGTCCGTAGGCCGAGTCCTCGCCCGTCTTGGGACCGAGCACGCCCACCTTGAGCAGCCGTTCGCGCTCCTGCTCCGGCTCGCCCACCCCCGTCTCTTCGGGCTTTACCACCACCTGCGCCACGAGCTCCTCGAAGCTCTGGGGGCCCTTCTCCTCTTCCTCTTCACTGGAGCAGCCGGACAAGACGAGAAGGACCGCGAGCGAGAGGACCGCCGCGGCCGAAAAGACGCTGCTACGACTCTTCATCGTCCTTCACCTCGAGGTCCGTCACCTTCCGCGGTATGGCGTTGTAGAGCACTTCCTCCACGGAGAAGACGGCCTGCTCTCCGCCGCGCCTTGCGTAGTAGCCCCTGTTGACCTTGTCGCGGGCGCCGATCTCGAGGGTGTGGCGCACGCCGTGCTCGTCGTGAAAGACGATGCGCACCCTCGGGTCGTCCATGCCGTAGGCCGCCGGGTCCTCAGGCGCTTCGTCGACGAAGGCCTTCACCTTGCCCTTCTTGAGCTGCACGAGAAGCTCCATGACCTTTACGAAGTCCGTCCTCCCCTCGGGCAACTCGAGGGCGTTCCACACGCCCTCCTTCGGATGCTCGACAAAGACCCTCGTGCCGTCGCGCCACCGCACGTCGAAGCTCTTCACCCTCGTGGGCTCGAAACGGACTATGGACTTGTCCCTCAGGTCGTAGAGGTCGAGGTCCGAGTCGGTCATGATGTCCGAGTGGATCCTCAGCACCCTGGGGTCCCCCTCTATCATGGCGAAGGCCACGTTGTGGGTCGGCCCCTTGTCGCCGAAGCGCACCGTCCTGGTGAAGGAGTCGGTGCGCAGCTCGACCACGAGGTAGGGGTCGGCAAGGCCCATCTCTTCGAGCTTCTCCGCAGGGGCCTCGTCGAAGAGCACGGCGTCCATCCTGGCGTCGACGAGGTTGCGGAGGAAGGCCTCGATCTCTTCGCCGTCGCCGGCGGCCTCGACCGGGGCGGTGACGACCCAGCCGTCCTCCGTGCGCCGGGCCTGCTTCACCACGTCCTCGCCGCGGCGCTTTATCGTGAAGGATACGACATCGGAGGGCCTGAAGAGGAAGAGCCTTCTCTGCAGCTCCTCCTGCGCCTTCTTGTCCTCCATCTTGCGGTCGAAGATGTAGAAGGAGCCTCCAATGGCCGCGAGGATGATGACCCAGAAGATCGTCTTCTTGAAGAATCTCATCGCATATCCGGGCGGAGCCGCGTCCCGCTCCGAGCCTCCATGGAGGTCACTTCTCGAGCCTCTTCCTGAAGAAGACGCCCAGACCGGCGATGCCCACCAGGGTGGGCGGCATGACGACGGCCACCCAGAAGATGAGCCGCCCCTGGGTGGCCGTGAGGATGACCGGGGTTATGCCCTCCTGCTTCTTCCTGATCGATATGAGGTCGGCCTCCTCGGCGAGCCAGGAGACGATGTTGAGGAAGAAGTCGCGGTTGCCCGCCAGGTTTATGTGCGTGTTGCTCACGAAGTCGGAGTCTCCCACCGTTATCAGCTTCGCGTAGGTCTTGCGCTCGCCTTCGGGCGTCTCCTTCGCGCCCTCGACCTTCGTCTCCACGAGGACCACCGATACGAGCGGCACCGGACCTTTTCTGTCCTCGTCCTCGTCGAACTCCGCCTTGCCGTCCTCGAGGCTCTTTCTGTCGGTCTCGGCCCAGCTCGACTTTCCCGTGCTCGCGAGCATATAGATGCCTGCTTCCGGGTTCGGCTGCACGGCCACGCTGCGGGCGAGGGGGAAGAAGGTCATGAGGTTGAACTCGGCCGTTATGGGATGGTCCTTCTCGTAGGCGGTCACGACGGGCACGAGGTAGTTGGCGCCGAAGACCTGCGAGAGCGTGTCTATCACGATGTCGTCGCCCACGTGGAAGCCGTAGCCGCCGAGGTAGTCGACGAGGGCCGGCACCGTGCCAGGGTCGAGCATGAAGAGCACGCTCCCGCCGCCGTCGATGTAGGCCGTAATCTTGTCGAGCTCCGAGGGCAGGAGGTTGCGCTTGGGACCGCTTACGACGAGCACGGCGCAGTCTTCGGGCACGGCCTCCTCCTCGACCAGCAGGAGCTCCTTTACGCTGAAGTTCTCCTTTTCAAGCGACTCCTTGACGGCCTTGTAGCCGTCCTGCCGGTCGCTTGAGATGCTGTTCTCGCCGTGCCCCTTGAGGAAGTAGACGCTCTTCATGTAGTCGCGCGTGACCTTGAGAAGGGCGTTCGTGATCTTCTCCTCGCTCTCGTAGCCTATGCGCTCCTCGCGCCCGCCGCTGCGCAGAAGCGTGGTCCTGTAGGAGGTGACGCCGTACTTCTCGGCCAGCGCCGGCTTCTTGTCGGGATCGACGAACCAGTAGGTGAAGCGCGGCGACTCGGAGGCGTAGCTTTCGAGAAGGTCCTCCATGGCCTGGCGCGTGCGCTCGTCGGTGCGGTAGAAGGCTATGGCCTCCACGTCGCGGTCGAGGGAGTCCAGTATCTTGAGCGTCTGGTCCGAGAGCGTATAGCGCTTGGTGGCCGTCAGGTCCAGGCGCATCTTGTACTTCATGCTCATCATGGCCACTATGACGAGTATGACCGTGAAGACCAGCACCATGAGCACCGCGTTGGCCCCGTACTTGGCGGACCGGCCCGTGAGCGCGGCCCTTATCTCCGGGAAGTTGACGTAGACGAAGAGCAGCGACAGGAGCACGCCGGCCCAGATGAGCCCGGCCACCGGGGCCGACATGTCGCCCGTCACCATGTAGGCCACCGCCCCGACCACCATCAAGACCAGTCCCGCAAGTCCTGCAATGAGTATGTATCGCTTCAACGCCTCAAACCCCTCCGTCAGTCAGGTCGACCCTCTCAGCCCCTCCACCTCTTAGACTCGAGCATGCGCAGCGTGAGGAAGAGGAAGAGGAAGATGAAGATGGCGTAGTATATTACGTCCTCCGTATCGATGACCCCCTTGGCGAAACTCTCCACGTGCTGGGTGATGGAGACGTAGGCGAGGAACCTGCCGATCCCGGGCGTGACGAAGGGGACCGACATGCTGAGCATCCAGAAGAGGAAGAGCACGCCGAAGGAGATCGTGGCGGCGATGATCTGGTTCTCGGTGAGCGACGAGGCGAAGAGCCCCAAGGCGATGAACGAGGCGCCCAGCAAAAAGAGCCCCAGGTAGCCCGTGATGATGGGCCCCGTCTCCGGCTCGCCGAAGTACATGACAAGGGCCGGGAAGATGAGCGAGGCAAGGAGCATGGCCCCGAGCACCCCGAGGCAGGAGAGGAACTTGCCCGCGAGCACCTGCGTGTCCGTAACGGGGTAGGAGAGCAGCAGCTCAATGGTGCCGCTCTTTTTCTCCTCCGAGAACTGGCGCATGGTGATAAGCGGCGTCATGATGAGCATTATCATGCTTATGATGCCGAAGAGCGGACGGATGACGCTCTCGGTCACGTTCAGGAGGTTCGCCTGCCTGGCAAGGGTCGGATCGATCTGGGCCTGGAAGCTCAGCTTCGAGAAGTAGGCGAAGAGCCCGTAGAAGAGATAGCCCGTGATGGCCAGAAACATGGCTATGACCACGTAGGCTATGGGGGAGCTGAAGTAACTCCTGAGCTCCTTGACGAACAGCAGATATATGTTCCTCATCTCCGATTCCCTGTCTCTCGTCTGCCGCCCGGCCGGTGCGGGGAAGGCCGTCGGGCGCGGTCCTTCCGGGCAGGCGGTTTCTGCTTCTTCGCAGGTGCGCAGCCCTTGCCGGGCCGCATTGCAAGCAACGTCGTGGCCGGGCCTGCGACTCTTCGCGGGCCTCTTCGGGCGACCCCCCCGACCTTGCGGGCCTCCGCCCCCGGCCTACTCCCTCGTAACGAGCTTCACGAATATCTCCTCGAGGCTCAGCTCTATGGGCCTCATCTCGAGGAGTCCCCAGCCCTGCTTCACGATGAGCGCCGGGATATCTCTTCTCACGTCCCGTCCCTTTTCGAGGTCCACGTAGAACTCGCAGGCGCCGTCCGCTCCGCGCCCGCCATGGCGGCCGCCCTCTCCGGCGGCGGGCTCGACGGCCTTGACGCCCGCCATGGCCGCTATGGCGCTCTTTACGTCGCGGGCCGGACCGTCCACCCGGAGCTTGAGCCTGTTCGAGCCCTGGAGCCTGTCGGTGAGCCCCTTAGGCGTGTCTACGGCCACCACGCGGCCCTCGTTTATGATGAGCACCCTGTTGCAGGTCATGCTCACCTCCGGCAGTATGTGGGTGCAGAGGATGACGGTCCTCGTGCCGGCAAGCCCCTTTATGAGGTCGCGTATCTCCACTATCTGCTTCGGGTCGAGGCCGATGGTGGGCTCGTCGAGTATGAGGACCTCGGGGTCGTTTATGAGGGCCTGGGCAAGGCCCACCCTCTGGCGGTAGCCCTTGCTCATGTGTCCGATGAGCTTTCTGCGCATGTGGGTTATGCCCACCTCGCCCATGACACGTTCGACCCGACCCTTGACCTCCGAGGCGGCCACCCCCTTGATGCCGGCCACGAAGCGCAGGTAGTCCTCGGCGGCCATGTCCCTGTAGAGGGGGACGCTCTCGGGGAGATAGCCGAGCCGTTTCCTCACCTCCAGCGACTCCTCGAAGACATCGAAGCCCGCGACCCGCGCCTTTCCGCTCGTGGCGGGAAAGAAGCAGGTGAGGATCCTCATGGTCGTGGTCTTGCCGGCGCCGTTGGGGCCGAGAAAGCCGAGGATCTCCCCCTTTCCGACGGTGAAGGAGATCCCCCTGAGGGCCTGGAAATTGCCGTATGATTTGGTAAGGTTTTCTACCTCGATCATCTCAAGAACCTGTGTCCGGTGAAAGCTTGGGCGCACGGCGGCGGCGCAGGCGCCGGGAGGGACGCCCTGCAACGGGGCCGCACCGCGGCGGACCGGCTACCTGGAGGACGGCGGCGCGCCCTGGACCTCCTTGTAGGCGCCGGGAGCGGTCTTCTCCCGCAGAGCCGACTCTATGGGACGGGAGTCGGGGGGGGTGTCGAGCAGCTCCAGCAGGGCCTCGTCCCCCTCGAGGAGCTTGACGATGTCCTTTCTCCTCCAGGTGTCCTCCCAGTTGCCCACAAGGGCGTTCCAGACCTGGGCTATGGCGACGGCCTGGGCGTCGGTCATGTTCTCCACCCGTTTGCCCCGCCCCTGGTCGAGCCTGGTGATGGTCTTCATATTGTGTACGACCACTATTATGGGAGGACCGCACCGTGAACAATACTTGGTGATCTTCTCCGTGCTGTGGCACTGGCTGCAGAGGTCGTAGGCCAGGACCTGCGCCTCCTCCGCCGTGTAGGGGAGGTAGCCGTCGGCCTTGAGACGCCCGAGGACCGCGTCGCCGTAGAAGACGAGGACCGCGACGGCCGCGACGGCGACTGCAGCGGCGGCGCCGCCTGTCTTGAGAAGACCCTTACTCTTCGAAGCCATATACAAAAACAGGGCACGGCCTTTTTAGACAAAAGGCCGTGCCCCTTTCAAGTGTCAGCATCTCTGCAAGCCGATGCTTAATATCCCTTCTTCACCTTGCTGGCCGTCTCCTCGGGGCGCTTGCGAAGTCCGCCCTCGACGAACTGGCCGCCTACGAGGTTGCTGCCGCGACCGGCAACCATGCCGCCTTCGAGCAGCTCCTGGACATCGAGGAACTCGGCGCTCTTGGAGGCGTTAAGCGGGGTTACGGCGTTTGCCGGAGAGTTGGGGTCGAAGCTCGACTTCGGGTTGAGGTACTCCTCGAGGTTCGTGGGCTTCTTGGCGTCGGCGTTGGCCCTTATCCACGCGATGACGTTCCAGATGTCCTGGTCCTGGAGCAGGTTGCCCCAGGCGGGCATCGCGTCGGAGAGGTCCACGGCCGAGCCGCCGCCCTTGATGACCGCGAAGAGTTCGACGTTGGTCTTGTGGTTCATGTACTTCTTGCCGGCCGTAAGGTCCCTCGGGTAGGGATCGAGGAAGGGCGCGTTGGGTCCGTCGCCCTTGAGGAGCCAGCCGTGGCAGCCCACGCAGTAGACGTAGTACCACTGCTTGCCCTCGTTGGGGTCGGCGCCGGGCACGAGGCTCTTCTTGAAGGTCGGCGACCAGTTGTTGGTCCACTGGTTGTAGATGGCCTCGCCGGCCGCCGGCTTCTTGATCCTGTCCCAGACCTCGGTCTTGCCGGTGCCGGAGCCGTAACCGCTGTCTCCCTCGGCGAGGGTGGCCTTGCCCGCCTGGCCGCGCTTGGTCCTCTTGCCGACACCGGTCAGGTAGTCGAAGCCGGTGATGCCGTAAGTGGAGCCCGCCTTGCCCTGCATCATGGACAGGGCCTCGTTCTCGAAGTTGTTGAGCGACTGTTCGAGCTCGGCCTTGGTCCGGGTGGGACATTCGACCTTCTTGTTGCCGATCTTACATCTCTTCTCGGCTGCAAGGCCGGCCGCAGGCATGGCGAACACGCCGCAGGCGAGCAGCAAAACCAATAGCCTGATTATCATTCCTTTCACCTCCTTTTTGATGGCCAGAAAAGGTCCGCTATTGCCTGTTCTGCGCCACTAACAGTGTTCGGGTACGACTGCATGGTCTCCACAGCCACGCTGCCCTTGCGGTCAGCACTTGCAGAGCTTTCTGAGGTAATCCTTCAGGTCGTTGATCTCCTTTTCCGTAAGGGTCTTGCCGAAGGGGGGCATGAGGGTGGACTTGCTCGTGGCCGCGCCCCCTCCCTTGATGACGTTGATTATATCCTGGTCGGAGAGTTTTTTCATCTCCTTGGTGTTTGTGTGGTTGCGGGGGCTTACGGGCTGATCCTTGGTGGCGTTGGGGCCGTTGCCCTCACCGGTGAGCCCGTGACACTGGGCGCAGTAGAACTTGTAGTTGTCCTCGGCCGTGGCAGAGAAGGCGTCGGTAGCAGCAGCGACGCTGAAGACGAAGAGCCCGGCCGCCAGCATGGCCGCGGCCCCTGCCGTATATGAAACCCTGCGGATCATCTCTTGCTCCTTTCAGAAGAATTTTGGTGTGCGCCTCACTTCATGGTGGCGATATACGCGGCCAGGGCCTTGAAGTCCGCGTTGTTCAGTATCCCGACATATACGGGCATGTCCTTTACGGGCTTGAAGACCTTGGGATTGGAGAGATAGGCGTATATCCAGTCGGGGTTGAGACGCTTGGCGGCGCCGATGAAGGTGGGGCCCGTGAGCCCTCCGCTGACCTTGCCGCGCTTTTTCACCTGGTGGCAGCCGTAACAGGCCTGCTTCTTCTCGAAGACGATCCTCGCCTTGGCGCTTCTCTTGGGCTTTTTGATGACCCCCGTCTTGACGTCGCTGCTCTTGAGCGTCATGAGGTACTCGGCCACCTCTTCAGCGTCCTTTTTCGAGAGCTTGGGGTGGTCGCCCTTGTTCTTCTCGGTGAGCGAATAGAACTGCATGGGACGGATGGGCTTGGGGTCGGCGAGCCACTTCTTGAGGAAGCCCTCCTTGAACTTGCTGCCCGCGTACCAGAGCTCGGGGCCCTTCTTGGCCCACACGTCATATATGGTCTTCTCGGCGGCAGGCCCCTTTGTCTGGTGGCAGTCGCCGCACTTCTTGGCGTTGAATATCTTCTGACCCTCGCCGGAGCCGGCATGGCCCGTGCCGACGCCCAGAGCCAGTACGGCCAGAAGCATGGCCGCAAAAAACGAGATAGTTGCGCTACGAGTCATCCATCGACCTCCTTGAGTTTAGTAGCCGTATGTCCGCTTTCTCACGCATGGATGAATTTACCTCAGCACCACACCTTTGTCAAGGACTTTGTTTCCCCGATATTCCTTGAATTACAAACGTCTATGCCTGCGCGGCCCGAAAAAGGATTGGGGTGTCTTGAATCCCCCGGCTCCCTATCTGCCCAGCAGCTTCTTTTCGCCGACACCGAGCCTGATCTCGAGCTTGTCGCCCTTCTTCCCGCCGAAGTGCGCCGTGTCGACGACGCCGATCCTGTTCAGCAGCACCTCGGTGAACCACAGCCTACCCTCTCCGTCCATGGCGGCGGCAAAGGGCTTGCCCGAGCCCGGCAGGTCAAGCTCCGTGAAGGTCGCCGTCGGCACGTGGAGCCTGCCGATCTTGCCGCCGTAGAAGTCGCAGTACCACACCGAGCCGGAGGCGTCTACGGCAAGCCCCTCGGGCAGGCGCTTGCCCGGCAGGTCATAGGTCTTGAAGCTTCCGTCCGAGGGGTCGAAGCTCACAAGCTTCCTGTCCTTGCGCGCGCCGAACCAGAGTCTTCCCTCGCCGTCCTTCACCAGGGTGCTCGGCACGGCCAGAGGAATGATGATTTCGTGCTCCTCGAAGCGTCCCGTCTCGGGGTCGAGCGAGGCGATCTTGTTGGTGTAGGCCTGGACGAACCACACGAGCCCCGAGTCGAGCACCGTTATGCCCATGGGCTGGCTGCCCCTGCTGGGGATGTCGTACTCCCTGAAACGCTTCGTGGCCGGGTCGAAGAGGCCGATCTTGCCGGCCTGGAACTGGGTGAACCATATCCTCCCCCGCCGGTCTATGGCGAGCCGGTAGGGCTGGCTGTAGGGCGTCGGTATCTCGTACTCGTCGAACTTCCCCGTGCGCGGGTCGTAAGAGCCTATCTGGTTGGCGTCCTGCTCGACGAACCAGACGACGTCGTCGGCGTCGACGGCTATGTCCACGGGGAGACTGCGCGAGGTGGGGATGTCGAACTCCTCGAAGCTCTCGGTCGCCCTCCTGAAGACACCGAGCTTGTTGGCCGACGACTCGACGAACCAGACATCGCCCCTGGAGTCGGTGGCCACGGCCACGGCGAAGGCCTTGGCCGTGGGGATCTCGTGGAGGGTGACGGCCGTGTCGGCATGGAGCGGGCCGCCCCACAGGGCAAGTGCCGCCGCAACGAGCGCGGCCTTCAGCCACCGCAGCCTCGTCGGGACCGGCGCGGTCCGCGGGCCTGCGTTCCTGGCCGGCAGTGTTTTAATGGCCATCGTCATCAGCCCCTCTGTCTCGTGATGATGTACCAGGCCGCCGCCGCAAGGAGCGCGACGGCGGCGATGAGCGCCCAGGGGCTCGGCGAGGAGCGCCGCGCCTGAGGCTCCTCCACCGCCGCGGCGGCCTCGCCGCGGCCCTCCTCGGCCGCGACCCGCGCCGACGCTCCGAGCGTTGCAAGGCTGTTTGCGTCGCGGTCGGAGAGCAGGAACCAGGGGTTGCCGTCGGCGTCCACGGTCACCGCCGTGGGCAGGGCCCGGGGCGTGGGTATCTCATGGCCCTCGAAGCGGGCGCTCCCGGGGTCGAAGCTTACGACCTTGTTGCCCCGGTTCTCGACGAACCATACGATACCGTCGGCCGATATGTCGAGCGAGACGGGGACGGCTCCCGGCGTGGGCACGACGGCCTCGAAGAAGATGCCGGTGCGGGGGTCGAACATCTCGAGCCTGTTGCCCAGCGACTCGACGATCCACACCCCACCGTCCGGGGCCACGGCCACGTCTATGGGGTTGGCCAGGCGATCGCCGAGGGGGTGCTCGGTGATCTTTCCGTCCGCGGGGTCCACGGAGGCGAGCCTTGCGGCCGTCGTCTCGACGAACCAGACCGTGCCGTCGGGGGCCACGGCGATGCCCGTGGGCTGGCTGTTGGGAGTGGGCACGTCGTAGACGGTGAATGCGCCGTCCCGGTAGCGGCCCACGATGTTGGCGTTTCGTCCCGTGAACCAGACCGCGCCGTCGGGGGCCACGGCCACGTCGTAGGGCTCTGCGGCGCGGCGCGGCACGGTGTGGAGCTTCACGGCGCCGGTGGCCGGGTCGAGCTCTCCTAAGGCGTTGACGCGCTCGTCGCCGAGGGCGAACCAGACGGTGCCGTCAGCTCCGACGGCGATACCCGCCGGGCTGCCCCCATCGGGGACGGCGTACTCGGTGAACTCTCCCGTCGCCCGGTCGAAGGCGACCACCTTGTGGACGTTCTGGCAGGTGAACCACAGGCGGCCGTCCCCGCCCGCGACGATGGAGACGGGGTTGGAGAAGTCTGTGGGCAGCGGATGGGAGATGACGGCCGCGGCGCTGCGCGAGGGCGCGAGCAGCGAGGCGGCGATGAGGGCCGCCGCGGCCGGCAGGGCCGCAAAGGCCCCCTTCCGGCGGGCGGCGCCGCGGCGCCGCGGCCTCGTCAGTGCTTCCTCTCTCGGCCCCTCGCCCATACGCCGTCCCTACCAGGTGAACGTCGGTTCGTAGAAGTGACGAAGCTGCCAGTTGGCGTCCTTGTAGGTCTGCGCGGCCCTGCTGAAGTCGACGGCCCCTTCGCTGTCGAGCTTGCCGGCCCTGAACTTTCCGACCTTTATCTGGCGCTGGCGCTCGGTGGCGTAGTACGCGGCCACGTCCATGGGCGGCAGGTACTGGCGCATGCCGTACTGGGGCGTATGGCAGGCGATGCAGCCCGTGACCTTGGCCGGCGAGCCGACCAGGTATATGCTTACGAAGATGGCCGCGAAGAGCGCCACCGGAGGCACGAGCCGCAGGGCCGCGGCCAGGAAACCCTTTTTGCGGCGCCTGCGCTTGCTGAAGATGAAGGGCGTGAGCACGAGCAGGAGCACTATCAGCAGGGGGGCGTAGAAGGTGCCGAGCACGGCGTAGCCCTGCGACTCGCCGGCGAAGTACCAGAAGGGCTGCATGAGGAAGAGGAAGTACCACTCCGGCCCGGGTATGTACATGCCGTCGTCGGGAAAGGCCATGTTGAAGTCCGTGGGCACGTAGAACTTGGCCGACAGCCCGGCGAGCACGGCGATGAGCACGACTACGATAAGGCCCGTCGTCAGGACGTGTCTCGGCCAGAACCTGTAGAATTCCTGCGGATAGGGCGGCGCGTAGCGCGGATCCGAAAGCTGCTGCTCTTCCTGTCTCTCTTCCCTGGCCAACCTCACTCACCCCCTTCGTACTTGCACTTGCAGAGCTCGCTCCTGATATAGGAGATGACGGCCCTTATCTCGTCGTCGCTGAGCGTGTTGCTGAAGGGCATCATGTTCTCCGAGAAGCCGACGCTGGCTCCGCCGTTTCGTATGACCTTGAAGAGGAACTCGTCGGTGCGCTGGCTCAGAAGCTCCTTGTTCGTCAGGTCGCGGGGCCGGACGTCGAGGGTTTCGGCCAGTATGCCGTCTCCCGCTCCGCCGGGGCCGTGACAGGTCACGCAGTAGCTGTCGAAGTTTCCCCGGCCCGAGCCGGTGCCCTCGCTCCACGCGGCGGCGCTCATGTAGTCCGGCTCCTTGGTGGCGCCGAAGTCGGGCTTGAGGGAGGCGTAGCTCTTCTGCGACGGCGGGAGGGGCAGATGCGCCTGGGCCTCCTCGCCGCCGTAGGCGCCCAGGTCCGCGCCGTTCTCACCGGCGCCGGCGGCAGGTGAGCCGGAGGCGAGGCGGAAGTCGCCGCCCGAGGGGTCCTTCAGGCGTGGGTCGGCGCTGAGTCCGCCGGGACCGGCGCTTACGTTGACATAGTCGGTGCCGTTGCCCCAGACGAGGTTGTGGGAGAGGCGGGGCTCCACGCCCTCCTGGGCCTCGGGCAGCTCGGCCCAGGATATGCCGGCCTTCTCGTTGCGGGCGACGATGTTGTTCTTCACCGCGACGGAGGAGACCTCGCTGTAGATGCCGAAGGAGTTGCCCCAGATGGTGTTGTTCGTGAGCTCGGGCGTGGAGTAGGAGACGTAGACGCCGTAGCCGCCGTTTCCGGTTATTATGTTGTTGCGCACCCTCGCGTCGCTGTAGGAGAGGTACACGCCGTGGACCCTCGAAGAGGCGATGACGTTGTTTATCACGTAGGAGGGCGAGTAATAGAGCTTTATGCCCGTGTTGTTGCCCTTTATGATGTTGTTGGCTATGGTCATGGGCGCGTTGTTGCCCGATATGCCGGCGTCCATCATGGTGCCTGTAGTGCCCTTGGTGCCGCTGCCCGTTATGGTGAAGCCCTCTATGACGGCCCCCTTGGCGCCGACTATGACCGAGCCCGTGCCGTCGCCGACTATGGTGGTCTCGGCGGCGCCTGCGCCCTGGAGCACGACGCCTTCCCCGAGGACCACGTTCCCCCTGTAGGTGCCGGGCGCAACACGCACCGTGTCGCCCGGGGCGGCCCTGTCGACCGCCTCCTGGATGGTCCTGTGGTCGCCGGGCACGTTGAGCACCGCCGCGTGGACCGCCGCGGCGCTCAAGACGACCGCCGACACCGCCAGACCCCATAAAAAACGCTTTGCCACAAGAATCATTGACAGCCCTCCCGATTGCGTGTTTGGTTCGGCCGAACGCGCAGGTCCCCCGGTCACAGGGGCCCCGATATGCCGTGGCGCCTCACCATCTTGAAGTGGAAGAAGAGGACAACGAGGCTCAGAAGCGGCAGCAGCCACACGTGGGTGACGTAGCTGCGGCCGACGGTGAAGGTGTTGAGGATCGGACCCTCGAGGAGCGGGCCTATGAGCGGCCAGGTGGTGATGTAGTCGGTCCAGATGACGAGCACCCAGTAGCCGCGCCAGTTCCATGGCAGTATGGCGCCGGTGATGAGGAAGAGCCAGACGATGAGGAACATGGCCACACCGGTGAGCCAGTTGAGCTCCCTCGGCTTCTGGAAGGCCCTGTGGTAGAAGACCGAGAAGAGGTGGGTGAGCAGGGTGGCGACGATGAGCGTCGCGCCCCAGCGGTGCATGCTGCGCACGAACCAGCCGTAGGGGACCTCGTTGCTGAGACGCAGGACGCTCTCAAAGGCGTCCTGCGGCTTGGGCACGTAGTAGAAGAGCATGAAAAAGCCCGAAAGGACCTGGAGGAGGAGGATTACGAGCGTTATGCCGCCGAAGCAGTAGAAGAGATTGACGTGCTTCGGGATGGGCAGGTTCTTCTTCGCCCTGAGCCAGCTCTTGAAGCCGGCCCTCTCTTCGAGCCAGTCGCCTAATGACATCTTTGCACCCCTGAGAGTTTATGTTTTCGAGACGGAGACGGTCGAAGGCAGCAAGCCCGCGCATCCGGGTGATGTGGCGGCGTCGCCGCCGGCCCGGGGGCTACGCGCGGCAGGGGGAGACCCTGCGGCCGGGCCGCCGCCGGCGCGGCGCTACCTGGGGATCGCCGGAGCGCCGCCGACCTTCTGGCCCACGTACTTCTCGGGCCCCTCGTCGGTGCTCTCGCCGGTAAAGTCTATCTTCCAGGCGTTCTCTTCCTCGTCGAGCTCGAGGTATACGTCCGTCTGGGTGGTGAAGGTGCCGCCGAAGGAGCTTTCGAGGTCATACTCTATGGTCACCACGGCGGTGACATCCTTGACGTCGCTGGATACGACCCTGACGCCCATGTTCTTCGGGTACCGGGAGACGAGGTTCTTGAATATCTCTTCGTCGAGCTTGTAGTGCTTGGAGCTGACGAGCCGGTAGGCCTCGCCCAGCGTGGTGCCGCCTCCTTCGGCCACATAGGCGTAGAAGCGCTCGACCACCTGCTCCGGCGTCTCCACCGGCGGGGTCCTCGTCTCCGTGCAGGCCGTGACGGCGAGCAGAAGAAAAGGCGCCAGGCAAAAGAGGCAAAGTCGACTCAAGGCTCCTTTTTCCTCTCTTAAAAAGGCGTGTCCCGGCCCTTTGGGGACCGGGACACGCCTGACTGTCGAAGAGTGGCTTACCAAGGGGATAAGCCTCTTTCCGCTCTTAGATTTCCGGCGTCTCGACGAGACCGGGCTCCGTGAGCTCCTTCTGCTTGTGGGCCTCGAGGTAGTCGCCGGTATCGAGGTTGGCGGGACCCTCGGGGCCGTCCACGAAGAAGGTCGCCCTCATCTCCAGATGGAGCGGACCGCAGAAGTGCTGACAGTAGATCTCGTACTCACCGGCGTAGTCGGCCACGAACTCGCTCATCACCGAGATGCCCCTGGGCGCTGTCAGGTTGGTCCTCAGGCCGTAGGGGCCGTAGATGGTGAGACCCATGATGACGTCGGGGTTCTTGGTGATGCCGGCCGCCTTGTCGATGTTGGTGACGATGAGCCTGACCTTGTCACCCTTGTTGACCCTGATGTTCCTCGGGACATAGCCGTAGCTGAAGGCCTTTATGTGGACCTCCTTCACGCCGTTCTTCTCGACGATGCCGGGCCTGGCCGTATCCCTCGGTATGAAGGCGACCTTGGCGCCGGCATGGTGGCGGGGATGGATGTCCTTCCGCTCACCCTTGACGATCTGACCGGCCTGCCCCATGTCCCACTGCTTGATCTTGTTGGCGAAGATGACCTTCGCGTTGTGGGGCTCTCCGTCGACGGGGATGATCTTGAGCGACTTTCCGTAGGTCGGGCTCTTGGGATCCACGTCGAGCATCTCGTGGTTGACGGGCCAGCGGATGCCGGTGGGGCTGAACAGTCCCGTCGAGAACTTGTTGAGCGCGAAGACGTACTTGTCGTCGGCGCTTATGGCTATGTGGCCTATCCTGTAGTGGATGGGGAACTCGTCGACGACCTGCAGCTTGTTGAGGTCCACCTTGACGACCGAGTCGGCGACGAAGCAGCTCTCGTAGGCGAAGTCACCGGCGTTGTCCATGACCGTGTGGAGAGGACCGGCGCCGGTCGGTATGACCTTCTTGACCTCGAGCTTCTTGGCGTCGATGATGGTCATCGTCGCCGAGAGCTTGTCGCTGACGAGCACCCAGCGTCCCGTGGGCTCGGTGTCCACGCCGTGGGGGTTCTTGCCGACCGGTATCTCCTTTACGAGCTTGAAGGGATTGGTCGTGAAGACACCCACCGTGGAGTGGTAGTAGTTGCCCGCGAAGACGTACTCCTTGTCGCTCTTGCCGGCCTTGCTCACGTCCAGGTAGTCGGGCGCGCTCGGCGCCGGACCCCAGTCGATGACCTGGGCCTTGCCGGTGGCTATGTCGATCTTGGCCATCTTGCCGGTGAGCTCACCGGTGGCGAAGAGGGTCTTGCCGTCCTGGCTCAGCGATATGTGATGCACGCCGAAGGGGAACGGCAGGGATATGAGCCTCTCGAGGGTACCGAGCTGCAGGTTGATGACGCCGATGGTGTTGGCGGCCTTGTCGTTGACGTAGAGGTACTTTCCGTCGGGCTTGAGGTTCTTGTTGCCCGCGTTGCTCGGTGCGCTGAAGACGGGCTCGTGGAGGTCCACGCCCACGCGGATGTGACGGTAGGTCCTCATGCTCGGGATGCCGAAGACCGCCACCTGCCCGTCAAGGCCGCCGGCATTGTACATGAGCTGCGAGTCCTTGAGAGGAGCGTCGTTGGGACTCGACTCGGTGACGTGCCAGTCCCTGCTGTCGGCCATGACCGCCTGCGGAGCGACAGCGAGCCCCGTTAGCGCGGCGGCGGCAAATATATAACTTAATACTCTCGTTCGCACGTTCTTTTCACCTCCTCGTACGTAATGTAGTGGTTAATATCTGGAGCGCCTCTTTTTCGGCAGTCTCACCTCCTTTTCCTTCCTATAACAAAACAGACAATAGCGGATAGCGCAAAGAATAGACCATAGACATACGCTTGTCAAGGAAAAAAGAGACGCCTTTTCCGCCACGGAGATGGGCACTTCGAGGGAGGGCGGATATTAAGGACAAAAGTGTCATATTATCTCGTACTGCTCGCGGTGGAAGAGGTCCACGCTCTTGACGACGACGCGCTTTCCGAAGCGCTCCTCGAGCTCGCCTATGACGGCCTCGTCGCCGAGGAGCCGCTCGGCCACGGCGGGATTGGCGTAGACCACCGCCTTGCGGCGCTTGGCGGGGAGTTCCTTGAGCAGGTCCCGGTATATCTCCATGACCACCGTCTCCTTGCCCTTTATGATGCCGTTGCCGTCGCAGTAGGGGCAGGGCTCGCAGAGCGACTGTCCCAGGCTCTCGCGCACCCGTTTGCGCGTCATCTCCACTATGCCCAGCTCCGATATCTTGAGTATGTTGCTGCGCGCCTTGTCGGCCTTCAGAAGCTCCTTGAGCAGGTTGTAGACCCGCTCGCGGTCGGACTGCTTGGCCATGTCGATGAAGTCGATGACGATGATGCCGCCGATGTTGCGCAGCCTCAGCTGGGTGACGATCTCGCGCACCGCCTCGAGGTTGGTCTTGACTATCGTCTCCTCCGAGTTGCGCCGGCCCACGTACTTGCCGGTGTTGACGTCGATGGCCGTCAGGGCCTCCATCTGATCGATGACGATGTGGCCGCCCGAGCGCAGCCACACGCGCTTGTTGAGGGCGTTCTCGAGCTCGATCTCGATGCCGAAGGCGTCGAATATGGAGTCCTTGCCCTCGTAGAGCTCGATGCGTCCCTTGAGGTTGGGCATGAACTCGGCTATGAAGCGGGCCGCCCGCTCGTACTCGGCCCGGTCGTCTATGAGGAAGCGGGAGACGTTGGCCGAGAAGCTGTCGCGCACGGTGCGCAGCGTCAGATCGAGCTCCTCGTAGAGGATCGACGGGTTCGGCCCGCGCTGCATCTTCCTCGTTATGCCCTTCCAGAGCTTGAGCAGGTAGTCCATGTCGGCCTTGACGTCGGCCTTGCGCATCCCCTCGCAGACGGTCCTTATGATGAAGCCCATCCCCTTGGGCCGCATGGAGGCCACGATCTCGCGCAGCCGCCTCCTCTCCTTGTCGTCCGCTATCCTGCGGGAGACGCCGAGCCTGTCGTAGGTGGGCATGAGCACCAGGTAGCGGCCCGGAAGCGAGACGTAGGACGTGACGCGCGCGCCCTTGGTCCCCATGGGCTCCTTGGCCACCTGCACCATCACCTCCTGGCCCTCCTTGAGCACGTCCTGTATCCTCGTCGGCGCGCCCTGGGAGCCGCCCCTTGCGCGCTCGCCCTCGCCCTCGACCTCCTCTATGTCGTCGAAGAAACTCTTGATGTCCGAGACATGGAGAAAGGCCGTCCTCTCAAGCCCTATCTCCACGAACGCCGCCTGCATGCCGGGCAGCACGCGCACCACCTTCCCCTTGTAGATGTTGCCCGTGATGCCGCGGTCCTTCTTCCTCTCCACGTAGAACTCGACGAGCCTCTTGTCCTCGAGCACGGCAAGCCGTGTCTCGAAGGGACAGGAGTTGACGAGCATCTCTATCTTCGGTTTCTTCATAGTCATGTCTCGGCTTCGCCGCTGGCGGCAAAAAGGAAATCAAAAAACATAACGAGGGCGCACCGCTGCCTTGTCGACAGGGAGGCGGAGACATGGATACGGGATGCGAACAGGGACCGGCGGCGGCGCGCGGTCTCCCGCGCGCCGCCGGACGGAGGTCGCCGGTCGGAAGGATTCGGTCGGGTCTAAAGCAGGGTCCCGGTCTTGACGACCGGCATCGCCGAGGCCCTTTCCACGGAGAGATGGAGGACGGCGGCGAGCACCTCGTGGGGCCGGACGCTCGCCCCGTCGCCGCACCTTATGGTCATCACGAGTTGCTCGTCCTCCACCGCTTCGAGCCGCATGACAAGGGGCCTGACATCGACCTCGCGGGTCTTGCTCCCCCTCTCAAGCAGCATCGACTTGCTCTTCATCTCCATGAAGTCCTTGACAAATCCGGCAAGTTCTTCCGACTCTATATCCAAGCCCTGCAGGCCTTCCTTCAAATGAACGCGGTACTCAAAGGCTTTGATCATAGCAGAGAGAGCCGGAGTTTGCAAGGGGATAACCCTGGCCATGGTGAACTCTATGCCCTCGGGCATCTCGGCGTTGAGCCTTGCGCAGAGCGAAGAGACGGCGACCGAGGCGTCGAGCTCCATGTCCACGTACTCGCAGAGGCTCTCCATGCCCACGGGCAGGGGGTTGGAGAAGGAGACCTTGGGGAGCGGATGGAAGCCCTTTGAGTAGCGAACCGGCAGGGCGGCCCTCCTGACGGCGCGGAGCACGGCGGCGACGAGCTCGAGATGGCTCAGAAAGCGCATGGGCCCCGTCTTCTTGAACCGCAGCCTTGCGCGCAGGGGCTCGCCCCCCTCCCTCGCGGGCCGCTGCCGCCGCCGCGGAGCGCCGCCGCGTTCTCCTGGCGCGGCGAGCACGTTTTTTACGGTCCTGAAGTCGCAGACGCCGCACATGGTGCAGCGCTCGGAGCGGCAGTCGGGCGTCTGCTCGACGGCGAGGGCCCTGTCGTACTCGTCGAGGAGGAAGTCCTTGTCTATGCCCGTGTCTATGTGGTCCCAGGGCAGTATCTCGTCCCTTGCGCGGCGGCGGGTGGTATAGAAGCTCCTGTCAACCCCCTCCTCGGCGAAGGCCTCTTCCCAGAGCTCCCAGCGCAGCTCGTCGCTCCAGCCGTCGAAGCGGCAGCCTTTCCTGAAGGCGCGCAGCACCACGGGAGCGAGCCTGCGGTCGCCCCGCGAAAAGACCCCCTCGAGCTCGCTCATGCGCGCATCGTGCCACCTGAAGTTGAGCCTGCGGCGGCGCACAAGGGCCCGAAGCCTCGCCTGCCTGTCGAGGCTCTCCGCCCTCGATACCTGGGGCTCCCACTGGAATGGGGTGAAGGGCTTGGGTATGAAGGTTGAGACGCTCACGTTTACCTGCGGGGCGCGCCCGCCCGTAACACGGCGGCCCGCCTCGCGCACCGCGCCGGCGAGAGCGGCTATGGCCTCGACGTCCTCGTCGCTCTCCGTGGGCAGCCCTATCATGAAGTAGAGTTTCACGGCCCGCCAGCCGAGCCTGAATATCTCCTGCGCCGACCGTATGAGATCGGCCTCGTCTATCCCCTTGTTTATGACCCTCCTGAGCCTGTCGGTGCCGGCCTCTGGGGCGAGCGTAAAGCCCGTCTTCCTCACCTTCTTGATCTCCGAGGCGAGCGCCGTCCCCAGCGTGCCCACCCGCAGCGAGGGCAGCGACAGCGCCACGCGCTCGCGCTCGAAGCCGCGCATGAGCGAGCACATCACCTCCTCCACGGCCGAGTAGTCGCCCGTGCTCAGCGACAGGAGCGAGACCTCGTCGTAGCCCGTGTTGTGGAGCGCCTCCCTTGCGATGCGCTCCACGAGCGCCGGGTCTCGCTCGCGCAGCGGCCTGTAGGTGTAGCCGGCCTGGCAGAAGCGGCACCCCCTTGTACATCCCCTGGCCACCTCGACGGCGAGCCTGTCGTGGACCGCCTGGGCGTAGGGGACGACGGGACGCACCGGGAGGGGCAGCGAGTTGAGGTCGGCCACCATGCGCCTTCTGACGCCGCAGCCCTCGCGCAGCGGCCTTATTTCGGCCACCGTGCCGTCGTCGTTGTATGAGACGTCGAAGAAGGAAGGGACGTAGACGCCCTCGATCTCCGCGAGCCTCTCGATGAGCCCGGCCCTGTCGGCCCCGCCCCTCTTTGCCTCCATGAGCGCGCGGGCCATCTCGACCACCGCCTCCTCGCCGTCGCCCACGAGGAAGGCGTCGAAAAAGGGGGCCATGGGCTCGGGATTGGCCGTGCAGGGGCCTCCGCCTATGACGAGCGGGTCACCTTCGCCCCTCTCGGCCGCAAGGAGCGCCACGCCGCCGAGCTCGAGCATGGCGAGCACGTTGGTGTATGAGAGCTCGTACTGGAGCGAGAAGCCGAGCACGTCGAGCTCCGAGAGCGGCACCGACGTCTCGAGCGTCGCAAGCGGCAGCCCCCTGCTCCTCAACTGCGCCTCCATGTCGGCCCAGGGAGTGAAGACCCGCTCGCAGGCCACCCCCTCCATGCCGTTCAGTATCTGGTAGAGGACCTGTATGCCCAGGTGGCTCATGGCCACCTCGTAGGCGTCGGGGAAGGCGAGCCCCACGCGCAGCTCCACCTCCGAGGGGTCCTTGCGCACGGCGTTGAGCTCCCGGTCTATGTACCTGCTCGGCCGCCTGACCCGGCGCAGTATGTCGTTCCACTCCCTCTCGTCCATAAGCAGGATAGTATAACACCCGAAGCCTCACCCTTACAAGCCGGTTTTTGCCGCCTGCGGAGCAAATTAGCGGGGTATCGAGCCGATCCCCCTGTCCCATCGTATGTTATTCGGATCTTCGGCTGTACCGGGGGGTTCGGCCCGCGCCAGGCGGGATTTTTACGCCTTTGCGGCCCGAACCCCCCGGCACAGCCCCCCCGAGTGAAAATTCTGGGGAAATTCTGGGGACAGGAAATTCTGGGGACACAATACTTAAGGAAACTCTGATTAATTACCCTGAGGGAACCTTTTTGTAAAAAGGTTCCCTCAGACTCCCTCCAAAAACTTTTAACGCCCTGCGGATCACCCCGATTTTGCAAGCAAAATCGGGGTGATCCGCAGGGAATTAAAAGTCTTTGAAGGGGGTCCGG
>DRME01000056.1 GCA_011375175.1 Deltaproteobacteria bacterium
AAGCCTTCTTCCCTCACGCGGCGTCGCTGCGTCAGGCTTTCGCCCATTGCGCAATATTCCTCACTGCTGCCTCCCGTAGGAGTCTGGCCCGTGTTCCAGTGCCAGTGTGGCTGATCGTCCTCTCAGACCAGCTACCCGTCTCGGCCTTGGTGAGCCGTTACCTCACCAACAAGCTGATGGGACGCGGGCTCGTCCCCGAGCGGTAGGTCCCGAAGGATCCCCACCTTTGACCGCAGAACATGAGTCCCGTGGTCTTATCCGGCATTAGCCCGCCTTTCGGCGGGTTATTCCGGTCTCGGGGGTGGATTACCCACGCGTTACTCACCCGTGCGCCGCTTTACTCTCCCGCCGAAGCGGGATTTCTCGCGCGACTTGCATGTGTTAGGCACGCCGCTAGCGTTCGCTCTGAGCCAGGATCAAACTCTCCAGTTAAATCAACTGAAAGGATTCGACTTGGGCTCGCTTGGCTTGCTATTTAGTTTTCAAAGAGCAGGTTTATCTATTTTAAAATTACCACATCGGGCCCAGGCTGTCAAGGAAAATCTTCACTCCCTCTCCAGTTCCCCCGCCCGACCCGCCCGACACGGCGGCTCGCCTTGACGAAAGCGCCGACCCCGCCCCTGGGCGACTCGCCCTCGCGAGGCGCTCTCGTCAAGTGAGCAATTGATTATGCTCCATCTCGCGCTTCATGTCAAGAAGTTTTTTCGCCGCGATCAAGAAACTGGCCGCAGCGGCCGGCGCCGCCGCTCAGACGGCGAAGCGGAAATGAATAATGTCGCCGTCGCGCACCCGGTAGTCCTTGCCCTCCAGCCTCACAAGCCCCCGTTCGCGGCACGCCGCCTCGCCCCCGCAGGCCACGAAGTCGTCGCAGGATATGACCTCGGCCCGGATGAAGCCGCGCTCAAAGTCGCTGTGGATGACCCCGCCCGCCCTGGGAGCCGTGGCCCCGTCCACGACGGTCCAGGCCCTGACCTCCTTGGGGCCCGCCGTGAAGAAGGTTATGAGCCCGAGCATGGCGTATGCCTTGCGGGCAAGCCTCGCAAGGCCCGGCTCCTCCAGCCCCACGTCTGCGAGGAACTCGCCCTTCTCCTCTTCGGGCAGCTCGGCGAGCTCGCCCTCCAGCTTGCCGCAGATGACGACGAAGCCGGCCCCCTCGCGCTCGGCCCTCTCCCTGACGGCCCGGGCGGCCTCGCTGTGGCCGTCCAGGTCCTCTTCGCTCACGTTGGCCACGTAGAGCACGGGCTTGGCCGTGATGAGGTGAAGGTCCCTCACCGCCTCCAGCGGCGCCTCGCCCATACCGCGCACGAGCCGCCCCTCTTCGAGCCTCGCCTTCACGGCCTCGTACACCTCGACGAGCCCTTTCGCCTCCTTGTCGCCCGTCTTTGCGAGCTTGGCCGTGCGCTCCAGCCTCCGGGTCACCGTTTCGAGGTCGGCGAGCATGAGCTCCGTCTCTATGACGTCGATATCGCCCGCCGGATCGACCCTGCCGTCCACGTGGACCACGTTGGGGTCCTCGAAACAGCGCACTATGTGGGCCACCATGTCCACACTTCTTATGTGGCCGAGAAACTGGTTGCCCAGGCCCTCCCCCCTGCTCGCCCCGCGCACCAGGCCCGCGATGTCGACGAACTCCACCGACGTGGGCACCACCTTCTGCGGCCTCACCAGCCCGGCGATGCGCTCGAGCCTCTCGTCGCTCAGCGCGACCATCCCCACGTTGGGGTCTATGGTGCAGAAAGGATAGTTCGAGGCCTCGGCCCCGGCGGCCGTCATGGCGTTGAAGATGGTCGACTTCCCCACGTTGGGAAGCCCTATGATCCCGCAGTTGAAACCCATGGCCTCCTCTGGGCAACTCTCGATTATTACCGGGCTGAACGAAGATCCCCCGGCAGGTCCCGTTGCAACGGGACCTGCCGGGGGATCGATCCTTCTCCTCTTCTCCCTCTCCCTCAGACCAGAAGAGGCGCTATGACGAGCGAGACGATGCTCATGAGCTTTATGAGGATGTTCATGGCCGGTCCCGACGTATCCTTGAAGGGGTCGCCCACCGTGTCTCCCACGACGGCCGCCTTGTGGGCCTCCGAGCCCTTGCCGCCGAAGTGGCCCTTTTCTATGAACTTCTTGGCGTTGTCCCACGCCCCGCCGGCGTTGGCCATGAGCAGCGCAAGGAGCACGCCCGCGACGGTGGCCCCGGCGAGCATGCCGCCCAGGGCCTCGGGACCCAGTATGAAGCCCACGAGCACCGGCGAGGCCACGGCCACCACGCCCGGCGCCACCATCTCGCGCAACGCCGCCGTGGTGCTTATGTCGATGCACTTCTCCACGTCCGGCTTCACCCCCTCCTTGCCTTCGAGAAGGCCCGGTATCTCACGGAACTGGCGGCGTATCTCGTTGACCATCCTGAAGGCCGCCTTGCCCACCGACGTCATGGTGAGGGCCCCTATGAAAAACGGCAGTATGCCGCCCATGAGAAGCCCTATGACCACAAGGGGCTCGGTGACTATGATCTCCAGCGGCCTTCCGAGGGCGGCCCCCACGGCCTGACCGTAGGCGCTGAACATGGCGAGGGCCGTGAGCGCCGCCGACCCTATGGCGAAGCCCTTGCCTATGGCGGCCGTCGTGTTGCCCAGGGCGTCGAGGCTGTCGGTTATCTTCCTCACCTCCGGCCCCAGCCCGCTCATCTCGGAGATGCCGCCCGCGTTGTCGGCTATGGGACCGTAGGCGTCGACGCTCATGATGATGCCCGTGGTGGCGAGCATGCCCACGGCGGCTATGCCTATGCCGTATATGCCGGCGACCCAGTTGGATACGAGTATGGCCAGGCATATGGCCAGCACCGGCAGCGCGCAGCTCTCAAGCCCCACGGCCATGCCGGTTATGATGTTGGTGGCGGCGCCGGTCTGGCTCGACTCGGCTATCCTCTCCACCGGTCCGGCCGCCGTGTAGTGCTCGGTTATGAGGCCGATGGCCACACCGGCGAGACAGCCGATGAGCACGGCCAGGTAGACGCCGATCTTTACACCCATGGCCGGCACCGTTATGAGGGCGAAGAAGAGGAAGAGCCCGGCGGCGATGAAGGTTGCGTAGCGGAGCGCCACGGCCGGATCATAGCTCTCCAGGTACTTCATGGCCCCTATGCCGAGCACCGAGGCCACGAGCCCGACCATGACGAGCGCGATGGGCAGCGCCATGAGCGAGGCGCTGCTGCCGAGGGCGGCCACCTTGCTGCCCGCCACGGCGGTGGCGCCTATGGCGATGGAGGCGACGATGGAGCCCACGTAGGACTCGAAGATGTCGGCGCCGAGCCCGGCCACGTCGCCCACGTTGTCGCCCACGTTGTCGGCTATGACGCCGGGATTTCTCGGGTCGTCCTCCGGTATGCCGGCCTCCACCTTGCCCACGAGATCGGCGCCCACGTCGGCCGTCTTCGTGTAGATGCCGCCGCCGACCCTGGCAAAGAGCGCTATGGTCGAGGCCCCCATGGCGAAGCCGGAGATGACGTGGGCCTGCTCGGGCGTGCCGAAGAGGATTGCGAGGACGCCCACGCCGAGAAGACCGAGGCTCGCCACCGAAAGACCCATGACGGAGCCGCCGAGAAAGGCCACCGAAAGAGCCTTGGCCGCATCGGGCTTGTACATGCTCGCCGCCTCCGTGGTGCGCACGTTGGTGCGGGTGGCGGCCTTCATGCCGGCGAAACCGGCGAGCATGGACGAGGCGGCGCCGAGAATGTAGGCCCCGGCCGTGTAGAGACCGATGAAGAGCGCGAGCAAGAGGGCCACGCCGCCCACGAAGACGGCGAGGATCGTGTACTGACGCTTGAGGTAGACCATGGCCCCCTGGTGAATCATCTCGGCCAGATCCCTCATCCGCTCGTTGCCGTCGGGCTGACTGACGATATACATGTAGATTACACCGGCAAGGGCCAACCCCCCAATGGCCAGGTACGGAGACAAACTGACTATTCCCTCCATATCCACTCCTTTCTACAGCTCTTTTTTCAGAAAACTCTTTTAAGGAAGCCCTGATTAATTACCCTGAGGGAACCTTTTTGAAAAAAGGTTCCCTCAGACTCCCTCCAAAAACTTTTGACGCGAGTTGGTTTCCCCCTGTTTTGCCTGGCAAAACAGGGGGAAACCAACTCGTATTGAAAGTCTTTGAAGGGGGTCTGGGGGAACCTTTCTTCAGAAAGTTTCCCCCAGTGTAATAAATCGGACCTTCCTTAAATCAAGGGGCGTTGAAGTTGTTCATGGCCGTGTCGATCCCTTTTGAAACGATGGC
>DRME01000057.1 GCA_011375175.1 Deltaproteobacteria bacterium
ACTCTGGGGGAAACTTTCTGTAGAAAGTTTCCCCCAGGCCCCCTTCAAAGACTTTTAATACGAGTTGGTTTCCCCCTGTTTTGCCAGGCAAAACAGGGGGAAACCAACTCGCGTTAAAAGTTTTTGGAGGGAGTCTGAGGGAACCTTTTTACAAAAAGGTTCCCTCAGCGCAATAAATCAGAGCTTTCCTAAAGGAATGGGGCTGGCTGGCCGATATTTTTAGTGTGGCGAGGATGGGTATGGACGAGTGCAGGCATATCAAGGTCAATTTCAAGAGCAGTGAGGCTGCCGACAGGCGGGAGGCCTGCATAAGGGCCTCTGAGCTCAAGTGTCGGGAGTGTGTGCCCGATCTTGTGGGGCTGCTGAGTGACGGGAACGCCGGGGTGAGGGAGGCGGCGCTGAACGCCCTCGTTTCCATCGGCGGTTCCGTCGTGGCCGAGGCCGTCTCTCCGCTTCTTCACAGCGAGGACGCCGCCCGGCGCAACATCGCCGGCGAGATACTTCAGCTCATAGGCGACGGCGCCGTTGAGACCCTCGAGGGGCTGCTTTCGGACCCCGACGACGACGTCGTCAAGCTGGCCGTGGACATACTATCCGCTCACGGGGGCGGACGGCGCACAGGCGCTGCGCTCAAAGAGATCATCGACCATCCCAATTCCAATGTGAGGGGCTCTGTTGCGCTCTGTCTCGGCAAGGTGCGTTGCGAGGGGGCCTACGACACGCTCATGAAGATGCTGGATGACGACGAGGAGTGGGTCCGTTTCAGCGCCGTGGAAGGGCTCGGACATCTTGGAGACGAGCGGGCCGTGGAGACTCTCGTAGAGGTCATAAGGGGTGAGGCCGGCATTGTCAGGGAGGCCGCCGTCGAGGCGGCGGCCTCCCTTGCGTCGGCGGGCAACGCATCGGACATCATCGTCGCCCTGGAAGAGATACTCCAGGGCGACGGCGTTTTGTCGGCCAAGGCCGTGGCGGATCTCCTCGAGAAGGCCGGTTGCGGCGAGGGGGCCTACACGCCGCCGCCCGGCTTTTCGCGGCGCGCCTTCGCCCTCTTCACAGAGGCCCTCGACGACCCCGACAAGGATATCCAGCGTGAGGGGCTGCGCGGGCTTGCGCTGCTCGGCGAGCCGGAAGGCGCAGCCAGGGTGATCGAATACGCCGAGGGCCTCAAGGAGATAGACGAAGACATGGAGGAGATGCTCGCCTCGGTGCTCGTCTCCATAGGAAAGCTGCCGGAAGTGAAGATCGACGAGCTCAGGCGTGCCGGCCGGAGTCTGAAGGTCCTGGTCAGGGCCATGGGCGAGATGAAGGACAAGAGGTACGAGTCGCTGCTCGACGAACTGATGGGCGAGCTCGGCAAGGAGGAAAAACGAGCCGTCGCCGAGGCCATAGCCGACATGGGCGCCGGCGAGTCCTTCGACGTGCTCGTCGAGTCGCTTCGAAGCGGCGACGGCCACGTGCGCGCCACGGCGGCCAGGGGGCTTGCGGGGAGTGCCGGAGAGGAGGCCGTGCCCTACCTCTTCGAAGCACTGCTTGAGGAGCCCTATACCGACGTGAGGGAGGCCATTGCCGACGCCCTCGGCTCCATCGGGTCGGAGGGGGTGCGCGAGGGCTTCGTCGCCCTCCTCTCCCATGACGACGCGAGATTGCGCGAGATGGGAGCGAGGGGACTCGGCGCTGCCGGCGACTGCTCGGTTGTCGGCGCTCTCGTCGGGGCGGCGGCCGACACGGACGCCCGCGTGACCAAGGCGGCGTACATATCGCTTGCCAGGCTTGCGTCGCCGGAGTCGTTCCAGGCCCTTGCCGCCGGCCTGGAGGGCGGCGACGAGGGAGTGAAGCTTGCGATCCTGCGCGAACTGGACGCGGCCGCCGCCGCACGCCTATCCGAATCCGTCAGGAAGCTCCTCGACGACCAGAGTCAATGGGTGAGATATCAGGCCGCCATGCTGCTCGGCGAGATGGAGGACCGTGAGAGCGAGGACCGCCTCATACGGTTGCTCGACGACGACGAGCCGCCCGTCAAGGTGGCCGCCGCCAAGGCCCTGCAGCGCCTCGGCTCGAAGAGGGCGCTCCCTGCTCTGCGCAGATTGGCCGAATACCCAGATATGCCGGTAAGCCGGGCCGCCCGCGAGGCGATCGACTCCATACGATGATCGACAGGACAGCCAGCCCCATAAAGAAGCCGAGACTGTCGCCGGAGACCTTCAGGCAGCTGCGCGACCTCATCAACAGCAAGTGCGGCATATTCTTCGGAGACAACAAGCGCTATCTGCTCGAATCGAGGCTTTCCCGGAGGCTCGAGGAGCGGGGGCTCAAGAGTTTCGAGGAATATTTCTATTTTCTCAACTACGACAAGCACAAGGACAGGGAACTCTCCATCCTGCTCAACTCGATAGTCACCAATGAGACGAGCTTTTTCCGTGACCCGGCGCAGCTTGAGGCCTTCGCCAAGGGGGTCGTTCCCCTGGCGCTGGAAAAGAAGAAGAACGGCTTCGACAGGACGCTGCGCGTGTGGAGCGCGGCGAGTTCCACCGGCGAGGAGCCCTATACGCTGGCCATGATGCTTATCGAGGCCGGATTGCAGAGGCGGGGGTGGAGGATAGAGGTGACGGGCAGCGACATAAGCGATAACGTCCTGGAGTCGGCCAAGCGCGGCATCTACGAAAAGTACTCCTTGCGGAACACGCCGGAGAATTACCTGAGGAAGTACTTCACCAACAGCGGCGACCACTACACGGTGAAACCCGACGTGCGCCAGGTCGTCAGATACAGGAAGATAAATCTCATGGACTCCGCGGCCATGAGGACGCTTCGCATGATCGACATCGTCTTCTGCCGCAACGTCCTCATATACTTCGACGACGCTTCGAAGAAGCAGGTCATCAGCAACTTATACGACAGCCTGGTGAGCGGAGGATACCTATTTCTCGGCTTCTCCGAATCACTGCACGGGCTCACGAGGCTCTTCAAGCCGGTGAGCTTCGACCGCTCCGTCGTGTACCAGAAGGTTTGAGGTAACGACATGGCTAAAAAGATCCTCATAGTGGATGATTGTGCGACGACGAGGAAACTTCTTTCATATATCGTGCGCGGCAGGGGGTATTCCATAGTGACGGCCGAGAACGGCATAGACGCCCTCGAAAAGATGGCGGCCGACAGCGTGGACCTCATCCTCACCGACCTGAACATGCCCCAGATGGACGGGCTGGAGCTGTCGAGAAACCTCAGGTGCGACGAGGCATACAGGGAGATCCCGATCATAATGATAACCACCGAGAGCGGAGAGTCGGACAGGGCCGTGGCCAGGGAAGCCGGCGTCACGTCGTACCTGGTCAAGCCCATCTCGCCGCAGAGACTTCTTTACGAGATAGAGAAGGTGATATGAGCGGGGTGGAAGCCGGAGAACACATACAGCCTGCCATGGAAGGAGGAGCCTGATATGGCCGACAAGAACATGAGGATACTTGTGGTGGACGACTTCTCGACCATGAGAAGGATTATCAAGAACCTTCTCAAGGAACTCGGCTTTACTAACGTCGACGAGGCCGACGACGGCACTACGGCGCTCTCGAAGCTCAAGGGCGGGGGCTTCCAGTTCGTCGTCACCGACTGGAACATGCCCAACATGAGCGGCATAGAGCTGCTGCGCGCCATACGGGCCGACGAAGAGCTCAAGCACATCCCGGTCCTGATGGTGACGGCCGAGGCCCAGAAGGACAATATCGTCGAGGCGGTGAAGGCCGGCGTGAGCAACTATATCGTCAAGCCCTTCACGGCCACGGCCCTGAAGGAGAGGATCGACATCATACTCGAGAAAGAGGGCAAGTAGTGATCACTGCGGCATCGCCGCGGCCTGGAGCGAAAGGGGGTGTCATGAGCGGGAGCGCTACGACGGCAAGAGGAGCCGACGCCATGGAAGAGAAGAACTGGGAAGAGATCGTTCACAAGCTCAAAAAGGAGATATCGGATCTCGCCGAGTACGTCGACAAGACTCGGCGCGGCGTGGACGACGTGGCCATGACCGTCAAGGTCGGCGCCGAGACGATCCCCGACACCTCCGACAGGATAAAGTCCGTCACCGACGGCCTCGAGGACGCGGCAAACCGCATAATGGGGATACTCGAGGGCGCCATGCGCGAGCAGGACAGGATACAGGGCCTGCTCGCCGTGCTCAAGGACTGGGCCGCTGCCCTGCCGGAGAAGGACGGCCGCGAGGGGCTGGGAATAATCGACGTCCTCGAGTCCATGACCGGCAAGACGAAAGAGAACATGATGGATATCTTCACGAGCCTCTCCTTCCACGACCTCTCGGGCCAGCAGCTCAGGAAGATAATGAAGAGCATAGCCGAGGTGGAGAGCAGGATACTGGCTCTGGGCCTCTCCTTCGGCATAGAGGTGGATAAGGACGAGGAGAAGGAAGACCTCCTGAACAAGCTCCAGGGCTCCTCGGAGTCGCTCGACCAGGACGTGGTCGACCGCATACTCAAGGAGCTTGGCGCCTGAGCACGGGCGGGAGCGTGGCGCTTCCCGCAGACGTATGCCGGAGAGAAGAGGTCTTTGCCGGCGCTTTCGGTTACCGTGAGAGCGGCGGCGTCCGCAAGGGGCGCCGGAAGGTTCGTACAGACGGGTGCAGCCATGTCAGACTTTGCCGATGAGATGCAGGACATAATAAACGACTTTATCGAGGAGTCCACCGAGGCCCTCGATACGCTCGACCGCAAATTCGTGGAGCTTGAGAAGAGCCCGGGAGACATGGAGCTGCTCAACGACATCTTCCGGTCGGTCCACACCATAAAGGGCGCCTCCGGCTTCCTCGGCTTCAACCAGATGGTCGAGGTCACGCACGTGGCCGAGGACATACTCAACAAGCTCAGAAAGGGCGAGATGGCCGTCGACGCCGAGATCATGGACGGCATACTCCAGGCCTTCGATCTCATAAAGGTCCTGCTCGACAATATAAGAAACGGCGTCGACAGGGAAGAGGAGATAGGCCCCACTGTGGAGCTCCTCAAGCGTCTCAACGAGCGGGGAGCGCAGGCCCGGAGCCAGGAGCCCTCCTCCGACTCGGCGCAAGGCAAGGGCGGGAAGGCGAAGAAGACGGCCGATTCGAGGAAGAAGGCCCCGAAGAAGAAGGCCGGCAAGAGTACCTCCGGCCGCGGCCGGGAAGAGAAGCCGCCTTCCCAGCGCGAGACCGGGGCGGAGGGCGCGCAGGAAGAGAAGGGCGGAGGGGAGGAGCTCCCCTCCGTAGACGAGATACGGGCCGAGCTCGCCGCGGCCGATGCGTCGAAGGCGCAAACCGGCGGCGACGAGCCGGTGCGGACCTCCGCAGCCTCTTCAGGTGCGGGCAATCCGCAGCCGGCAAAGCCCCCGGCGGCAAAGGAGCGGGAGCAGAGCATCAGGGTGGACATCGAACGGCTCGACAACGTCCTCAACCTCGCCGGAGAGCTGGTGCTCGCCCGCAACCGCTTCATGCGCCTGGGGTCGAAGATGACCGACTGGGGCGGCGAGCACGAGATGGTGGGCCAGATAGACGAGGCCATAGCGCAGCTCAATCTCGTGACCACCGACCTGCAGCTCGCCATCATGAAGATGAGGATGCAGCCCATAGCGCGGGTCTTCAACAAGTTCCCCCGCATGGTGCGCGACCTCTCACGCCAGACGGGAAAGCAGGTGGAGCTTGTCATAAGCGGCGAGGATACGGAGCTCGACAAGACGGTCATCGAGGAGATAGGCGATCCGCTGGTTCACCTCGTGCGCAACTCCATGGACCACGGTATCGAGGCGCCCGATGAGCGCGAGGCGGCCGGAAAGCCGAGGGCAGGGACGATAAGGCTCAGCGCCTACCAGGAGGGCCGCAACATAGTCGTCCTCGTCGAGGACGACGGCGCCGGCATAGACCCCGACAAGGTGAGGCGCAAGGCCTGCGAAAAGGGCCTGGTCACGGCCGAGGAGGCCGAGAAGATATCGGACAAGGAGGCCCTCAACTTCATCTTCGCCCCGGGCTTCTCCACGGCCAAGCAGGTGAGCGACATATCGGGACGCGGCGTGGGCATGGATGTCGTTAAGACGAACATCACCAAGATAAACGGCTCCATCTCCATAGAGTCCGAGGTCGGCAAGGGCACGAAGATATACTTCAGGCTCCCCCTGACGCTCGCCATAATCCAGGCCCTGACCATCGAAGCCGGCGGCGAGGTCTACGCGCTGCCCCTCTCCATCGTCGAGGAGAACATCCGGGTCATGCGCGACGAGATAAAGACCGTCGAGGGGAGGGCGGTGATAAAGATACGCGACAGGGTCCTTCCCATAGTGAGGCTCGTGGACATCGTCGGCGGCTGCGCGTCCGGGGACGAGTCGAACTGGATGTACGTGGTCGTCATAGCCGTGGGCGAAAGACGCTTCGGACTGCTCGTGGACAGGCTCCACGGCCAGGAAGAGATAGTCATGAAGAGCATGGGCGAGTATCTGAAGGGGACGGAAGGTGTGGCCGGCGCCTGCATCACCGGCGACGGAAACGTGGTCCTCATACTCGATGTGGGGAGCGCGCTGGGCGGAGCGATGGGCATTGCCTGAGGGTCCGGCGGAAAGCGGTTTCTGAAAGAGGGTGCGATGCGAAAGATAAGGGTCCTTACCGTTGACGACTCGGCGTTCATGCGCCGCGTCATAAGGCAGATGCTCGAGAGCGATCCCGAGATCGAGGTCGTCGGCGCGGCCAGGGACGGGATGGAGGGCGTGGAGATGGCCCTCGACCTCAAGCCCGACGTCATCACGATGGATATCGAGATGCCGAGGATGAACGGCCTCGACGCCACGTCGGCCATAATGGAGAAGTCGCCGCGGCCGATCATCATGCTCAGCTCGCTCACCTCCGAGGGGGCGAAGGCCACCTTCGACGCCCTCGACCGCGGGGCCGTCGACTACATCTCCAAGAACCTCGTGAGCTCGGCCCTCGACATAATGAAGGTAAAGGACGACCTCGTCGCCAAGATAAAGGCGGTCAGCAAGGTGAGTCCGTCCATAATAAGGCCGCGTCCGGCGGCTGAGAAGAGACCGGCGCGCGGTGTTTCTTCCTTCGAGGCGGCCGGACGCCAGGCCGTCCACAGGCGTTTCGTCTCACAGAAGATAGCCATGGTCGCCATCGGCGCCTCCACGGGCGGACCCAGGGCCATCCAGGAGATCATCCCCCGCATACCGGTGGACATACACTCGGCCTTCCTCGTGGCGGTCCACATGCCCAAGGCCTTTACCGGCGCCTTCGCCGAGAGGCTCAACGGTCTCGGCGAGCTGACGGTGAAGGAGGCCGAGGACGGCGAGGCCATAAGGAGCGGCCACGTCTACATATCGCCGGGCGGCCGCCAGACAAGGGCCGTGAAGAAGGGCGCCATCGACATGCGCATCGTCGTCAACGACGAGCCCGAGAGCGCCATCTACCGCCCTTCGGTGGACGTGATGATGACATCGGTGGCCGAGACCTATCCAGGCAGGTCCCTGGGCGTCATACTTACCGGCATGGGCCACGACGGGCTCGAGGGCATGAGGGCCATAAAGGAGAAGGGCGGCAAGACGCTCGTGCAGGACGAGAAGAGCTGCACGGTCTTCGGCATGCCCAAGGCGGTCATAGAGGCCGACCTCGCCGACAAGACGGCCGAGCTCGGAAAGATAGCCGCCGAGATAGTGAACATGCTGTGAGCCTCCGTGCCGCGGCTCGGTCGATTGAACAATGGACATACTCACCATAGTCGGTCTTGTCGGAGGCATCGGCGCCGTCGTCGTCGGCATGCTTCTCGAAGGCGGCCACCTGGGCTCCATCATACAGGCCACGGCAGCCATCATAGTCATCGGAGGCACCATAGGGGCCGTCCTCGTCAACTACCCGATGGCCACGGTGATCCTCGCCGTGAAGAATCTCAAGATGGCGCTCTTCAACCCGAAGGGCAATCCGTCGGAGACGATAGAGCTCATAAGCGAGTTCGCCGGCATAGCGCGAAAGGACGGACTGCTCGCCCTGGAGTCGAAGATAAAGGAGCTCGACGACCCCTTTCTCGTGAAGGGACTGCAACTCGTCGTCGACGGCACCGAGCCGAAGCTCACGCGCGAGATACTGGAGATAGACATGGCCTACACCGAGGAGTATAACACGGCCGCCGCCAAGGTCTACGAGTCGGCCGGCGGCTACGCTCCTACGGTCGGCATACTCGGCGCCGTGCTCGGCCTCATACACGTGATGGAGAACCTCGCCGACCCCTCCAAGCTCGGAGCGGGCATAGCAGTGGCCTTCGTGGCCACCGTCTACGGCGTGGGGTTCGCAAACCTCATATGCCTGCCCCTTGCGGGGAAGATAAAGTTCAAGGTGCGCGAGGAGACCATCGTAAAGGAGCTCATCGTCGAGGGGCTCATAGCGCTCTCGGAAGGCGAGAATCCAAGGCGCGTCAAGGAGAAGCTCAACGGCTTCCTGCGGGAGTCGCAGCGAAGCAGCGGGGAGTGAGCCCTACGGGCGATACAGAGGCGAGATGGGCAGAAAGAAGAAACACGAGGAGCACGAGAACCACGAGCGCTGGCTCGTCTCTTACGCCGACTTCATCACCCTGCTCTTCGCCTTCTTCACGAGCATGTACGCCATCTCGAGCGTCAACGAGGGCAAGTTCAGGGTCCTGAGCGAGTCGCTCAACATCGCATTCAATCCCTTCGAAAACTACACGCCCGCCGATCAGCAGCGGGGCACGAGGATCGTCACCGACCTGCGCTCCCAGGTTGCCAGCAAGTTCAAGCAGAGCTTCACCCGTGATTTCAAGCAGCTGAAGAACGCCCTCTCCAAGCTCGACAGGACGAGCAAGGTGCAGATCCGTCTCGACGACCGCGGCGTCATCGTGAGCATCTCGGCCACCGTGCTCTTCAGGCCGGGCAGCGCCGAGCTCGCCCCCGAGAGCTACGCCATGCTCGACGAGATCGCCAGGGCGCTCAAGGACATGACCGGCCATATAAGGATAGAGGGGCATACGGACAACATCCCCATAAACACCCCGGCCTATCCCTCCAACTGGGAGCTCTCGAGCGCAAGGGCCATAACGATACTTCGCTACTTCATCGACAGACACGGCTTCGACCCCAGGAAGCTCTCGGCCTCCGGCTACGGAGAGTTCAGGCCGCTCGTCTCCAACGATACGCCCTCGGGCAGGGCCCGGAACAGGCGTATCGACATCATACTCCTGAACAGCACCGGGCTGGCGGGAGAACCGAAGTCGTTGTGACTGCTGCCCCCCGCCGCGGGCCGTCAACGGGGCCTGCCCGCCGCGGGGATGTCCTTAACCAAGGAGGAGCACGATGGAAAGAAAAATATCCACAAGCGTGATGCTCGGCTTAATCATGGGCGTGTTCATAGTCATAATGCTGGCCACCGTGGCCTCGACCTTCTGGGTCGCCGCCAGCCAGGACTCGGACGGCAAGATACTCAACATCGCCGGCCGCCAGCGCATGCTGACGCAGAAGATGACCAAGGAGGCGCTGGCCATAGTGGAGGGTTCGAACAGCACCGAGGCGCTGCGCGCCACGGCGGAGCTCTTCGACAGATCGCTCAAGGCCCTCATCGACGGCGACGCCAAGATGGGTGTGCCGCCGGTCTCCGACGCGGAGCTCGCCGCCCAGCTCGACAAGGTCAAGGGCATGTGGGACGGCTTCAAGAAGAACATCGACAAGTTCTTGAGCGGGACGCACGACGCCGAGAGCGTTAAGTACCTGCTGGCAAACAACGTGCCGCTTCTCAAGGAGATGAACAAGGCCGTGGGCATGTATGAGCGGCTTCAGAAGCACAAGGTGACGAGGCTCAAGATAACGCTCATCGTCTTCCTCTGCATCTCGATTGCCGTCGCCGTGGCCGGCTGGCTGCTCGTCATGCGGGTCATAGCAAAGCCCATAGACAGCCTCGTGGAGATGGCCACCGGCATGTCGGGCGGCGACTTCACGGTCAGGGACGTCCACGTCCTTACGAACTACGAGATGGGCCTTCTCTCCGATTCGCTCAACAAGATGCGCGTCAACCTCAACGACATGCTAAGGCGCGTAAAGGACAATTCCGATCACCTCGCCTCGGCCTCCAACGAGCTCGCCTCCACGTCGGCCCAGATAGTGAAGGGCTCGGAGCACCAGTCCTCCCAGACCGACCAGATGGCCACGGCCATGGAGGAGATGAGCGCCACGGTAATCGAGGTGGCCAAGAACTCGCAGCTCGCCGCCGAGTCGGCCGCCGAGGCCCAGGAGATAGCCGTCAAGGGCGGTGACGTGGTCAACAAGGCCGTAAACGGCATGCTCGCAGTGGCCGAGACGGTCAACCGCAGCGCCTCCACCGTCGAGGCCCTCGGCAAGAGCTCCGACCAGATAGGCGCCATCGTGGCTGTCATAAACGACATAGCCGACCAGACGAACCTCCTGGCCCTCAACGCCGCCATCGAGGCCGCCCGGGCCGGCGAGCAGGGCCGCGGCTTCGCCGTCGTGGCCGACGAGGTGAGAAAGCTCGCCGAGAAGACCACGAAGGCGACCAAGGAGATCGCCGACATGATAAAGAGCATCCAGGACGACACGCGCGGCGCCATAACGTCGATGAACAAGGGCACCCAGCAGGTCGAGGAGGGCGTGCAGCTCGCTAACGACGCCGGCGAGGCCCTGCGCCAGATCGTCTCGAGCATACAGAACGTGACCGACCTCGTGCGCCAGATAGCCACGGCCGCCGAGGAACAGAGCGCCACGACCGACGAGATATCGTCGAACGTCTCGGCCGTGGCCGCCATCGCCAAGGAGACGACCAGCGGCGTGCACCAGATATCGGAGGCCTCGGAGTCGCTGAGGGTCGTCGCCGAGGAGCTGCGCGACATCGTCGACACCTTCAGGCTCGAGGGAGTGGAGTCGGTGGCCGTCGTCGAACACGGCGGGTACGAGCAGCCCAGGCGGCTTTCGGCCTGACGACGGAAGGGCTTGCCCACGGCCCCTCTTTTTTGTGATAGACTTGAGAGGAGAGTTTATGCCGCCCGCCGAGGGCGGAGGGGGGAGGCGGCCATGGGCGAGATGAGACTCGATCCGACGACCCAGACGTGGGTGCTCGTCGGCGAGGGAAGGGCGCGCGGCGGGAGGAGCTGTCCGCGGCACTGTCCCTTCTGTCCGGGCGGCGAGTCCCGCACCCCGGCAGAGCTCGACTCGGTGGGAGAGGGGGACTGGACGGCCCGCGTCATAAGCGACGCCTCGCCGGTCTTCCACCGCGACGTGGAGTACGGGCGCAGCGCCGTCGGATTCTTCGACAGGATGAACTCGAGGGGCGCGCACGAGATCGTCATCGAGTCCAGGGACCACGGCAAGACCATGGCCGCGCTGCGGCCCGACGAGGTCGGCGCGGCCCTGGAGCTTTACAGGCGGCGCACGGCGGTCCACAAGAAGGACAGGCGCATACGCTACGTCCTCATATTCAAGAACCAGGGACGCCGCGCTGGGTCGTACATAGAGCACGCACACTCCCACATACTGGGAAGTCCCGTCATCCCCGTGCGGCTCCAGCAGGAGCTGCGCTGGGCGAGGCGTCACTTCGAGAAGAAGGAGAGGTGCCTCTTCTGCGATGTCATGAAGGAGGAGCTCCGGCAGAAGGCGAGGATCGCGGCCTCGAACGACGCCTTCGTCGCCTTCTGCCCCTATGCGTCGCGCCGGCCCTTCGAGGTGTGGATATTCCCCCGCGACCACCGCTGCGACTTCGAGAACCACATGGCGGAGGACGGTGTGGCGCAACTCTTCGCGGACATGCTCCTCTCCATGGCGGGCGCCGTGGAGGCCGTAATACCCGACTACCAGATGGTCTTCCACAACAGCCCGAACAAGGACGCCCACTACCCGCCCATGAGCCGTTGGGAGACGCTGGCCTGGGACTTCCACTGGCACGTGGAGATACTGCCCGTGCCGGCGGGCTACGACGTCGTGCGCAAGGAAGAGGAGTTCTACATAAACCCCCTGCTCCCCGAGGACGTCGCCGCGGTGCTGCGCGGCGAGGCCGACGCCTCGCGGCTTCTCGGCGGGCGGGGGGAGCGGTCCTGCGGCGGCTGAAGGGCCCGCGGCGGCAGGGCCGTCTTAGAGGCCAAAATCTACGGGGGCGGCTACCCCCAGGCACGGAGGGACCTTATGGACGTGAAGAAAGACATGGATTCCAAGGAGGTCTTGCAGCTCGTCACCTTCAGGCTCGGCAACGAGGAGTTCTCGGTGGACATACTCAAGGTCCAGGAGATCATACGGCTCATGGAGCTCACCAGGGTGCCGCGTTCTCCCGACTTCGTCGAAGGCGTCATAAACCTCAGGGGAAAGGTCATTCCCGTGGTGGACCTTCGCAAGAGGTTCGGCCTTTCCGTGGGGGACGAGTCGAGCAACGAGACGAGGATAATCGTCGTCGAGGTGGGCAACAAGACCGTGGGCTTCAAGGTCGACGCCGTGAGCGAGGTGCTCAGGCTCCCGGCGGAGACGGTGGAGCCGCCGCCCTCGCTCGTGGCCGGCATAGGCTCGGAGTACATATACGGCGTCGGCAAGCTCCAGGACAGGCTGATAATCCTCCTCGACGTGGACCGGGTCCTCGGCGAGGACGAGAAGGCGGCGCTCGGCGAGATGGCCCTGTGAGCCAGACGGCGGTCTTTCCAATCGCCGCGTCATCGAGGCATATCCGTCATGGATGAGCAGGTTAGAGCGCGACTGGACGAAGTGATACTGAAGGCCTGTGACCTGCCCGTGCTGCCAGCCACCGCGCAGCAGGTCCTGCTGCTCATGCAGGACCCCGACGTCTCCATCGAGAAGGTGAAGAAGGTCATAGGCTCCGATCCCGGTCTCACGGCGCGCATACTCAAGATATCGAACTCGTCGTTCTACGGCGGCGGCAGGGACATAGGCAACCTGACGCAGGCGCTCATGCGCCTGGGGCTCTCCACGGTGCGCAGCATCATGCTCGCCGCCTCGATGAAGCACGTCTACAAGCGTTTCGGACTCACCGAGAAACTGCTCTGGGAGGACTCGGTGGGCTCGGCCGTGGCATCGAGGGTCATAGCCGCGGCTTCGGGCTTCGGCGGCGTGGAGGACGCATTCGTGGGGGGACTGCTCCACAACGTGGGCATGGTCATCCTGAACAACGAGTACCCCGACGTATTCGTCGAGCTGATGGCCAGGGTCTACAACGAGGGCCTCGAGTTCGAGGAGGTCGAGCTCGACACCTTCGGATTCACCCACTACGAGGTGGGGGCCCTGGTGGTGAGGAAGTGGGGCTTCCCCAGGAATGTCCAGATGCTTCTGGCCTGGTTCGGCGACGAGGAAAAGCTCTCGGACGAGCCCGAGCTCGCGGCCATGGCGAGGATAATAGCCCTGGCCGACAAGTTCTGCCACAAGCTCGCCGTCGGCTGGCGCAGACAGCTCCCCGGAAAACCGGACCTCTCCATGGAACTCTCGGCACTGGAGATCGACGAAGAGAAGGCAGAAGAACTGGCCGCCCACATAGAGGAGGCCATAAGGGAAGAGGTCGCCCTGTGCTGACCACCCCCTTTCTCAAGGGGCGCAGCCGGATGGACTCAAGAGAAAACCCCTTCCAACCGATCTGTAATGTAAGGGAAGCTCCGATTGATTACCCTGGGGGAAACTTTCTGTAGAAAGTTTCCCCCAGACCCCCTTCAAAGACTTTCAATACGAGTTGGTTTCCCCCTGTTTTGCCTGGCAAAACAGGGGGAAACCAACTCGCATTAAAAGTTTTTGGAGGGAGTCT
>DRME01000058.1 GCA_011375175.1 Deltaproteobacteria bacterium
CCCCTTACATTGCCCCCCTGCTTTGCCCCCCTGCTCAGAGGGCGAAGAGGTCGTCGTCGAGAAGGGGGTCGACCTCGACGGTCAGGTAACGGATGGCGAGGCTGTCGCGTCCGTTGGTGATGGTGATGGCCCGGGGCAGCTCCACGCCCGATGTGTCGCCTGTCTCGGCGAACCTTGCCCGGTAGAGGGTGACGCCGCCGCTGGTCTTCACAACTTCGGTCACCGCCGCTCCCTCTTCGTCCCTGGTCCTCACCTCGGCGCCCATGCGCTCGAGGGCCGCCGTGTCGCCGAGCAGAAGCCCAGTGAGCTCCATGGGGCTGAAGCGGCCGGAAAAGAGGGGCGTGTCGAGGCTGAGCGATCTCCTGTCGCCGCCCCGGTAGTAGACGAGTCTCGGGCCGTCGCCGGCCAGCACGGCCGCCACCTGGTCGAAGGGACCGTAGACCTCTATCCTGAACAGAGACGGCGCCTTGACGAGCACGAGCGCCCGGCCCCGCAGCCCGTCGCGGCCGATGGTGACGACCGCCTCGGCCCTCAGCGCCGAGGCCCGGCGCACGGCAGGCGGAGAATCCGCCCCGCCGTCGGCCCGGCGGCATGGCGTGAGAGAGGCGCAGCCCCCGACCAGCGCGGCCGCAACGACGAGGAGAAGGAGCCGGCGCAGCATCAGGGGCTGATCGCGAGTTCCCTTTCGAGCTTTTCGATCTTGCTCTTGAGCGAGCTGTTCTCCGGCGCCAGCTCACGGGCCTTGCGGTACGCCTCGATGGCCTTCTCCTTGGAGCTTCGCATGAGGTAGGCGTCGCCGAGGTGCTCCATGACCACGGCGTCGTTGGGCAGGTACTTTACGGCACGCTCCAGTTCCGTCACCGCCTTGCTGTACTCGCCCTTCTTGAAGTAGACCCAGCCGAGGCTGTCTATGATGTGTCCGCTCTCGGGCTTTATCGACAGGGCCCTGAGTATGTACTTCTCGGCTTCGTCGAGTCTTATGCCCTTTTCCGCGTAGGTGTAGCCTATGTAGTTGAGGGCGTTGGCGTGGTCGGGGTCGATCTCTATGACCTTGTGCATCTCGGCCAGGGTCTTGTCGTCCATGCCGGCGTCATCGTAGAGGACGCCGAGCATGAAGTGGAGCTCGGGGTTGCCGGGCGAGCGCTCCAGGGCCTGCTGCACCGCCTCCATGGCCTCGGTGATGCGGCCGGCCTTCTTGTAGACCGATACGAGGAGCCTGTAGAGTTCCTCGTCGTCGCGCCTTATTTCGAGGGTGTCCTTTATGCCGTTTATGGCGTCGTCGTAGCGGCCCTGTCTCTCGTATATGAATGCGAGCCTTATCTTGGCGTCGACGTATATGCTGTCGTCCGCCGGTATCCTGGCGAACTGGGCCGCCGCGCCCTCGAGGTCCCCCTTCTCCTCGTAGACCGTGCCGAGGTAGTAGCGCACCTTGTGGAGCTCGGGGTGGACGGCGAGGATCTCCTCGAACTCCCGTGCCGCCTCGTCGTAGCGCTTCTGCTCGAAGTAGATGAGGCCCATCTTGACGCCGGCGTCTATGCCGGTGTTCCTGTGCTTCTTGAGCACCTTGAACTCTTCGAGCGCCTTGTCGAGCTCGTTCAACTGGATGTAGATGTGGCCGAGACGGTTGCGCAGGTTGATGTTGTGGGGCATGAGCCTTACGGCCGTGCGGTAGGTCTCCACCGCCTTGTCGAGCTTGCCGGCGAACTCGTAGGCGAGGCCGAGCTCGAAGTAGGCCGCAGCGAAGGAGGGGTTTATGTCTATGGCCTTGCCGTAGTGGCGGATCGCCTCCTCGTAACGGCCGCGCTCGGACTCGATCCTGCCCAGGTAGTAGTGGGCCATTATGGAGTCGGGCTTTATCCTGACGAGCTCGCCGTAGACCTCCACGGCCTTGTCGTAGGACTTCTGCGAGGCGTAGAGGTTGCCGAGCAGGATGTAGGGCTTGGAGTCCTCGGGGGCGAGGGCTATGGCCTTTCTGTACATCTCCACGGCCTCGGCCGTCTGCTTGAGCATGGTGTGGAGCTCGCCGAGGTAGAGGTAGGCCGGCACGTAACTGTCGTCCGCCTCGACGGCCCGCTTGAGGTACTTGAAGGCCAGGTCGTTGTTGCCCTTCCTTATGTAGATGTGGGCCAGGTCGGTATAGAGGAGCGCCGACGAGGGGTCGTTCTCGATGGCCATCTTGTAGTTTTCTATGGCCTTTTCGATCTCGCCCCTGTTGAGGTGGAGCTGGGCCGCCGTGAAGTAGTAGTATGCGTCACGTCGCCCTCGCGCCTGCGTCTCGTGCTCTCCCCCGTCAGGCGGTGTCAGCGGGAAGCTCCCGTAGGCGCCCGATGTGGGCGTGCATGAGGCCATGAGGGCAAGGAGGACGACGGGCAGGAAGGCGGAGTTTCGCCTCGTGCGGTTCGTGCTACGTATCATCTTGGTTCTCTCCGTGTCGGAGGGACCGGTCCCGCGCACAGAGACGGCGCGGCGGCCCGCCGGTTCATGGTGGGAGCGGTTTGTGCAGGTCTGACTGGAATTTTAACATCTTTCCCGCTGCAAGTCAAATCAACGGAAAGGGCCTTGCCGCCGGAAAGGCGCTGAAAAAAATATTGAAAGCAGACGGTCGTTATAATAAGATAACCTGACTGAGCGCAGCCCGCTCCCCGAACAACACCCTTTACTAAGGAGCCCATATGACAGCGCAGGATAAGAGTGCAGGACAGTTCAAGAAGATCCTCTTCCCCACCGACTTCTCTTCCGCCTCGGAGTCGGCCCTGAGCCACGCCCTCACCATCGCCGTGAAGTTTTCGGCAAGGCTCTACGTGCTCCACGTGATAGACACGTCGAGGGAGGCGGCCGGCTTCTACGTGCCCCATCTCTCCTACGAGAAGCTCGACGGGGAGATGCGCGCCGGCGCGAAGCAGATGCTCGACAAGTTCTGCGTCAGTAACCTCCGCGACTTCGAAGACTACGAGCCCGTCATATTGATGGGAGCCCCCGACGTGGAGATCACGAACTTCGCCAGGAACAGCGGCGTGGACCTCATAGTCATGGCCACCCACGGCATGTCGGGCATCGAGAGACTCATATTCGGAAGCACCACGGAGCGGGTGCTGAGAAAGAGCGGGTGTCCGGTGCTCATGGTCCCTCCTTCCGAGGGAGGAAGCTGAGCCGCGGGTAGACGGCGGACGGCTCCCCGTGCTCTCAGCGGCGGCGCTTGCGCCGGCGAGGCCGGGCGCACGCCCCGTCTCCCCGGTCCACCCGCCGTCGCGCCGCCGGTCGCTACCTGCCGCGGGCAGGCCGCCTTCACCGGGCGGCGTTTTGTTTGAAGGAACGTCATGTTCGGCATAGGTTTCTCGGAGATAATAATAATACTCGTCATCGCCCTCATCGTCCTCGGCCCCGACAAGCTGCCCGACATCGCAAAGGTGCTGGGCAGGACCTTCGGCGAGTTCAGGAAGGCGGTGGACGAGCTCAAAAAGAGCGTTGACGTCACCGGGGGCATCGATGCCGAGAAGGTCAAGCGGGACCTCAGTATCGACGGCCCCTTCCTTCAGACGGGCGCCGAGGCGAGCGGGACGCCGGCCGCTAAGAAGGCGGTAAGGCGCAGGTCCAGGAGCGCGGCGGCGGCCAAGGCGGCTGCGCGGGGCGCCGCAACGGCCGCCGACTCCCGAAGCGGCCCGGCCGGAGACGAGAGCGCCGCAGTGGACCGCAAGGACGCCGCCGAGCGGCCAGGGACCGAAAAAGGATAAGAAGACCCCCCGTATATGACAAAGGAGAGACAGTCCGACGACCTGGGACGCATGTCCTTTACAGGCCACCTCAAGGAGCTTCGTGAAAGACTCGTTGTGAGCGTGGCCGCCATAGTCGTCTGCTTCGCCATCACCTACTACTACGCCGTAGAGGTCTACATGATCCTCTCGGAGCCGCTCCTGCCGGCGCTGCCCGAGGACCAGAGGTTCCTGGCCTTCACGGGCGTGGTCGAGCCCTTCTTCACCTACCTCAAGGCCGCCTTCGTGGCGGCCATCATCATGGCCAGCCCCGTCCTCCTCTTCGAGGCGTGGGCCTTCGTAGCCCCCGGTCTCTACAGGGGCGAGAGGAAGTGGTTCGCGCCCGTGGTGGTGGCGTCGTTTTTGCTCTTCATCCTCGGCGTCTACTTCGGATACAAGGTCGTCTTCCCCATAGGATTCAAGTACCTGCTGAGCTTCGCCGGCCCCGAGCTCAAGCCGGTGCTCTCCATGGGCGCATACTTCTCGCTGGCCACCAAGCTGCTCATCGCCTTCGGCATCGTCTTCCAGCTCCCGCTCGTCATTCTGGTGCTGGCAAGGCTCGGCATTGTGGACGCCCCCATGCTCATCGGCTGGTGGCGCTACGCCCTTCTGCTCTCCATAGTCGTGGGCGCCGTTCTCACGCCGCCGGACGTCTTCAGTCAGCTCCTCATGGGCGGACCCATAATGATCCTCTACGGCCTCGGCATAATCATAGCCATGCTCTTCGGCAAGAAGAAACCCGGGGTCCCGGAGGATGAGGAGGAAGAAGAGGAGGACGACCCCTGGTCCATAAAGAAGAAGACCGACGACGGGGAGAGCTGAGGCCAGGGGCGACGCGGCAAAAGGCCCCGGGCCCGTTCCGGGACCGGGGCCTTTCTTCATCCCCTCTTCGGGCAAGGTTTCCTCAGGGGTAGATCCTCGTAACGTTCGAGGCCTGCAGCCCCTTTTCCCCCTGGATTATGTCGAACTCGAAGATCTGGTCGCGGCTCGGCAGCGACGAGCTGTCGATTTCGTCACCGAAGGCGCTCTCGTGTACGAAGGCCGTGCCGTAGGGCGAGTCCTCGCGGCGCGTGTCGGTTATCCACAGGCCGGGGCCTATGACGCGCAGGTAGCGCATGAAGCCGAAGTTCTTGGTCTGGTTGAAGTTGTAGCAGATGCCGCGCACCCGTGAGCCCACCTCGCCCCACGGTATCCTGGTGTCGGCGCTGTTTATGGGCAGGAGGTTGGGTATGAGGTAGCCCGACATGAAGTGGTCGACCTCGCGTTTGAGCAGGCTCGAGACGTTCTGGAAGGCCACGGCCTCGACGCGGCATCCCCTGTTCTGCAGGGCCCTCACGACCTGTATGAAGTCGCCGTCGCCGGTGGCCATGCAGACGCGGTCGAGGTTTTCGCTCTGGAGGAGGGCGTCGACGGCCATATCGAGGTCGGCGTTGGCCTTGCCGAAGCGCGTGCCCGCCTCGTCGACGTACCACGTTACGGTCTTCTCTATGACCTTGAATCCGAAGTCGCGCAGCGCCGAATAGAAGTTGAGCGTGCGCTCCTTGTAGTCGGCGTCGGTGCGTGATCTCTCCTCGTCGTAGGCGACGTAGGCGTTGAGCCTCATGGGCTCTCCGCCCTCCCGGCAGGCGAAGTCCCTGAGTATGTCGAAGCGCATGCCGTAACCGCCGTTTCTGGCGATGTTGGCCACGTCTATGTAGAGTCCCACCTTCTGCGTCGTCGTTCTCGTCATCCTCTCCTCTCACTGGCGGCAGCGAGGGCGGGGGGCCAGGGAATATCCCCCCTTCTGCGGTGATGAGCCGGTCCCGTCGGCGCAAACGCCTTCGGCGCAAGCGCCCTCAGATGTCGAGGTTGGCCGCCTCGAGGGCGTGGGCCTCGATAAAGCGGCGGCGCGGCTCCACGGCGTCCCCCATGAGCCTTGTGAATATCTCTTCGGCCTCTACCGTGTCTTCCACCGTCACCTGCAGGAGCGCCCGTTTCTCCGGGTCCATGGTCGTCTCCCAGAGCTGCTCCGGGTTCATCTCGCCGAGGCCCTTGTAGCGCTGGATGGTGAGCCCCTTGCGGCCCGCCGCCAGGACCCTCTCCTTCAGCTCCGTGTGACTGTATATCTCCTGGCGGCCCGAATCGTCCGTCAGGATGTAGGGAGGGGAGCCCACGGCGCGGATGGCGGCTGCGTGCCGCCTGAGTTCGGCGAACTCGGGAGACGAGACCGTGTCGGTGTCGAGCGTAGTGGTGATGACCGTGCCGTTTCTCCTCGATGCGCAGACCAGGCGATGGCCCTGATGTTCCTCGTCGACCTCTACGGCGGCGTCGAAGGAAGTGATCTCGCGGTGAGCGGCGGCGATGAAGTCTTTTACCGAGGCCGCTATCTCCTCGAGCAGGGCCCTGTCCTTGAGGGCCGCGGCGTCGAAGCGCTCGTCCATGGCGAAGGCGCCCACCACGGCGCCGTCCTTGCCGCGCCTTGTCTTCCTCTCCACTATGCGCTGGAAGGCGGTTACACTCTTGAGGAATCCGACGAGCGTTCTGCCCTTGACGGGCTGTCGCGCGCCGCTCGGCGTGACGGTGAGCGTGTTCTGTATGGCGTCGAAGATGTAGGACTCGAGGGCGGCCTCGTCCTTGAGGTAACGGCCCTCCTTGCCGCGCTTTACGCGGAAGAGCGGCGGCTCGGCTATGTAGAGGTGGCCCTTTTCGACTATGGCCGGCATCTGGCGGTAGAAGAAGGTGAGAAGAAGCGTCCTTATGTGCGAGCCGTCCACGTCTGCGTCGGTCATGATGATGATGCGGTGGTAGCGCAGCCTCGAGGGGTCGAACTCGTCCTTGCCCACGCCGCAGCCCAGGGCCGTTATGATTGTCCGGATCTCCTCGTTGCTGAGCACCTTGTCGAAGCGCGCCTTCTCGACGTTGAGTATCTTGCCCTTGAGGGGGAGTATGGCCTGGAAGCGGCGGTCGCGGCCCTGCTTTGCCGAGCCGCCGGCCGAGTCGCCCTCCACTATGAAGAGCTCGCAGAGCGCCGGGTTGGTCTCCTGGCAGTCGGCGAGCTTGCCCGGCAGGGTCGTCGAATCGAGCGCGCCCTTCCTGCGTATGAGCTCCTTTGCCTTGCGGGCCGCCTCCCTGGCGCGCGCCCCCTCCAGCGCCTTCTGGATGATCTTTTTGGCCACCGCCGGGTTCTCTTCGAAGAAGGTGGAGAGACGCTCGCCGGTGATGCTCTTCACCAGCCCCTCGACCTCGCTGTTGCCGAGCTTGGTCTTGGTCTGTCCCTCGAACTGCGGGTCGGGCAGCTTAACGCTTATGACGGCCGTGAGCCCCTCGCGCACGTCGTCGCCCTGGAGGGTGGTCTGCTTGAGGTCCTTGAGCAGGTTGCGCGAGAGGGCGTAGTTGTTGATTGTGCGGGTGAGGGCGCTCTTGAAGCCCGTGAGATGGGTGCCTCCCTCGGTGGTGTTGATGTTGTTGGCGTAGGAGTAGATGTTCTCGTTGTAGGAGTCCACCCACTGGAGCGCCATCTCTATGTGCACGTCGTTCTTGCTGCCCGCGATGTGTATCACCCTGGGGTGGACGGCCGTCCTCGTGGCGTTGAGGTGCTCCACGAAGCTCTTGATGCCGCCCTTGTACTGGAAGGTGTGGCTCTTGTCGGTGCGTTCGTCGGTTATGGATATGCGAAGGCCGGCGTTGAGAAACGAAAGCTCGCGCAGGCGCTTGCTCAGCGTGTCGAAGCTGAACTCCGTGGTCTCGAAGATGCCGTCATCGGGCTTGAAGGTGATCTTCGTGCCCGAGGTGTTCGTCCTGCCCACCACCTCGAGCGCTCCTGTGGGCTTGCCCCTCTCGTAGCGCTGGTGGAAGACCTTGCCCTCGCGCTTTATCTCCACCTCGAGCCAGCTCGACAGGAAGTTCACCACCGTCACGCCCACGCCGTGGAGCCCCCCCGACACCTTGTAGGCCTTGTTCTCGAACTTGCCGCCTGCGTGCAGCTCGGTGAGCACCACCTCGACGGTGGGCTTCTTCTTCTCGGGGTGTTCCCTTACGGGGATGCCGCGGCCGTCGTCGGTGACGGTCACCGAGTTGTCGAGGTGGATGACCACGTCGATCCTGGAGCAGTGGCCCGCCAGCGCCTCGTCCACGGAGTTGTCCACCACCTCGTAGACGAGGTGGTGCAGACCCATTGCGCCGGTGGAGCCGATGTACATGGCGGGACGCTTTCGTACCGCCTCCAGCCCCTCGAGCACCTTGATCGATTCGGCGTCGTAGACGCCGCGTCCCTGCCTTGCCGCTTCCATCGTCCCGGTCTCTTCCTTCTTTTTCAGTTCCATGCCTCTCCCTTCGCTCTCCTCGCCGGTCCTCTCTCCGCGCCGCCTCTACGGCGGAGGCGGTCTGAAAATCCGGCGGGACAAACAAACCGTAAGTTTAACACAGCGGCGCCACGAGCGCCACAAAAAAATGCAGGGCCGCAGTCAATAACTCATTGAAAATGCGCAGCTTTTCAACGGACGTCAACTCCGGCGGGTACCGCCTTCCGCGCCGCCTTTGACAACGGCCCCCCAGGCTGTGATAACCTTGAGCGTATACCGCCGAGGGGGTGAAGTATGGAGAGCCTCGTCTTTTTGTTCAACACATTCGGTCTCGTGTGGGCCCTGGTCTCGATGGTCCTTCTCGCCGCCGCCTGGAGGGCGGCGGCGCGGAAGGCGGCCCCGCTCCACGCCTCGTTGATGAAGTTTCTCACCGCCGGCGCCTGGGTCTTTCTGCTCCTCTACCTTGCGAGCCACGGCGCCGGCGCCGGCTCATACGACAGGACGCGCATAAGCGGTCCGCTCGTCCCGTGGCTCGCCCTCCACGGCACGCTGGGGCTCGCCGTCGTGGTCGGCGCGGCCCTGCTCCTCGTCTCGAGGCTCAGGGGGCCGGCCGGTCCCGTCTCCACCCACCTCAACCGCTTTCACCGCGTCTACGGCAGGGTGACGGCGGGCTTGTGGATGTTCACCCACGCGGGAGGCGTGGCCAACTTCTGGCTGCTGGCGCCGTGAATGTTTCTCCGCCCCTGCGACGCAAGGTCCTTGAAAACCGCAGCCTCCGCCGCTATAATAACGATTTACACCCGCCACCGAAGGACACGCGGCCCGGAGGTGCAGACAATTACTGAGGGAACCTTTTTGTAAAAAGGTTCCCTCAGACTCCCTCCAAAAACTTTTAACGCGAGTTGGTTTCCCCCTGTCTTGCGGAGCAAGACAGGGGGAAACCAACTCGTATTGAAAGTCTTTGAAGGTGGTCTGGGGGAAACGTGGGCCTATGGCCCTTCTACAGAAAGTTTCCCCCAGGATAATTAAGCTTACGGAAAGGAGTGTCATGGTTGATCATCCTTTTTTGAAGGCCTGTCGCAGGGAGCCTGCCGGTTACACGCCCGTGTGGCTCATGCGTCAGGCGGGGCGCTATATGAAGGAGTACATGGAGATACGCAGGAAGCACTCCTTTCTCGAGATGTGCAGGACCCCGGAGATAGCCTGCGAGGTGACCCTCCAGCCCATAAGGGCCTTCGACCTCGACGCGGCCATCATATTCGCCGACATCCTCTTGCCACTCGAGGGGATGGGCATCGAGCTCGAGTTCGCAAAGAACGAAGGGCCGGTGATCCGCAACCCCGTGCGCACCAGGGCCGACATCGACGCCGTAAGGCTCATAGAGCCGGAAGAGGACGTACCGTACCTTCTCGAGGCCATAAGGCTCGTAAAGAAGGAGCTCGACGGCAGGGTGCCGCTCATAGGGTTCGCCGCCGCGCCCTTCACCCTGGCAAGCTACATAATAGAAGGCTCTGGTTCGCGCAACTACGTGAACGCCAAGGGACTCATGTACGGCGACCCCGAGGGGTGGCACGCCTTCATGGACAAGGTCTCGCGCGTTCTCTCAAGCTATGTGGAGGCCCAGGTGGAGGCGGGAGTCGACGCCGTGCAGATATTCGACAGCTGGGTCGGCTGTCTCGGTCCCGACGACTACCGGGAGTACGTCCTTCCCTACACGAAGAGGGTCATCGGGGCCGTCGAGGGCGTGCCGGTCATAAACTTCAGCACCAACACGGGCGCCTACATAGAGCTTGTTGCCTCGGCGGGCGGAGACGTGGTGGGCCTTGACTGGCGCGTAAGGCTCGGCGAGGCGTGGCGGCGCGTGGGGCACAACAGGGCGGTGCAGGGCAACCTCGACCCGGTGGTGCTCTTTGCTCCGCGCCAGGAGATAAGGCGCAGGGTCAAGGCCCTGCTCGACGAGGCCGAAGGCCGGCCGGGCCACATATTCAACCTCGGCCACGGCATAATAGTGGGCACGCCGGTGGACAACGTGCGGGCGCTGGTCGACGCCGTCCACGAGTTTTCGTCGAGGTAGAGAGGACGTGGCCCGGCCCGGGAGAAGGGGGGTCTTGCTTCTGGCCTTCGGCGGCGCGGCCTCGCTCGAAGAGGTGGAGCCCTTTCTGCGCAACGTTCTCGGCGGCAGGCCCGTGAGCGAAGAGATGATCGAACGCGCAAAGGAGCGCTACAGGCTCATAGGCGGCGGCTCTCCCCTTGCCGCCATAACCGGGGAACAGGCCGCGGCCCTGCAGGCGAGGCTCGAGGCCGGTCATCCCGGCCTGTACCGCTGCTACTGGGCCATGCGTCACTGGAAGCCCTTCATAAAGGATACGCTCCTTCGCATGGTCGAAGACTCCGTCGAGGAGGCGGCGGCCGTCGTCATGGCCCCCCACTCGTCGAGGGCCGCAACGGGCGGCTACGAAAAGGACCTCTCGGCGGCGTTGGAGACAACGGGCGGCTCTCCCCGCACCTCTTTCGTCGCCCCGTGGCACCGCCACCCCCTCTTCATCAGGGCCGTGGCCGCCAACCTCTCGGCGGCGTTGGAGCAATTGAGACGGGCCCGCAAGGTGCGTGTCATATTCAGCGCCCACAGCCTGCCGCTCGCCACCATCGAAGGCGACCCCTACGTGCGCAAGCTCGAAGAGACCATAGCCGACGTGACCGCCATCGTGGACTGCCGCTGGCGCCTCGCCTTCCAGAGCAGGGGAGCCGGGCCGCGTCCCTGGCTCGGCCCCTCCGTGGAGGAAGTCATGGAGGAGGCCGCGAAAGAAGGCTTCGACGCCGTGGCGCTCGTTCCTCTCGGCTTTACGGCCGATCACGTGGAGACACTCTACGACATCGACATCCACTTCAGCGGCGAGGCCCGGCGCCTGGGGCTCGGGTTTGCAAGGAGCGCCTCCCTCAACGCCTCGCCGCTCTTCATCGACGCCCTCGCCGACGTCGTGACCTCCCACTTCGAGGCCCTGCCGTGAAGAGGGTGGTCATCGTCGGAGGCGGCGTCTCGGGGCTCGTCACGGCCTACCGCATCGAAGAGGCGGCGAAGCGGGAGGGCCTGGAAGTGAAGGTCACGCTCCTTGAAAGACGCGACCGGCCGGGCGGCAACATAAGGACCGAGCGCGTCGACGGCTACCTCATCGAGGCCGGCCCCGACTGCTTCCTCTCGGAAAAGCCCTGGGCCCTGGCGCTCTGCCGCGAAACGGGGCTCGGCGACGAGCTGCTCGCAACGAACGAAGAGCACCGCAAGACATACGTGCTTTCGGGCGGAAGGCTCCACGAACTGCCCGAAGGCGTCATCCTCATGGTGCCCACCAGGATAGTTCCGCTTCTTGCAAGCTCCCTCATATCGCTCCGCGGCAAGCTGCGCATGGCCATGGAGCCCTTCGTCCCCCGCAGAAAGGGGGAGGCGGACGAGAGCCTCGGCGACTTCGTGAGGAGGCGTCTCGGCCGGGAGGTGCTCGAAAAGATAGCCGAGCCGCTCGTTGCCGGAGTCCACGCGGGCGACCCGGAGACGATGAGCATAAAGAGCAGCTTCCCCAAGTTCGTCGAGCTCGAAGAGCGCTACGGGAGCCTCATCATAGGGATGCTCTCGCGCATAAGGAAGATGCGCGAAATGAAGCGCAGGGAGGGCGGGGGGGGCGGTCGAGGGGAGCGGGTCACCATGTTCATGACCCTGCGAAGCGGGCTCTCGACACTCGTAGATCGGCTCTTGGAGCTGACCCCATCCGCGGAGGTCCGCACCGGCGCCGTAGCCGCGGCCCTGCGGCGCACGGCCCGCGGCTACGAGGTGGGCCTTGAGGGAGGCGAGCGGGTCGAGGCCGACGCCGTGGTCATAGCCGCGCCGGCCTACGCGGCCGCCCGGCTCGTCGAAGAACTCGACGGCGAGCTCGCCGCAAGGCTCCTCTCCATACCCTACGTATCGACGGCCACCGTCTCGCTCGGCTACAGGCGAGGCGACGTGGCTCACCCGCTCGACGGCTTCGGCTTCGTCGTGCCCCGCGCCGAGGGGCGCGCCATCACGGCCGCCTCCTGGGTGTCGCAGAAGTTCGCCCACCGGGCCCCCGAAGGCGCGGCCCTCATACGCTGCTTCATCGGCGGCGCGAAGAACGAGGAACTCGCCCTGGCGGACGAAGAGGAGCTTTCGGCCACGGCGCGGCGCGAGCTGCGGGAGATAATGGGCATAGAGGCCGAGCCGCAGGTGACGAGGGTGTACCGCTGGCGCAAGGCCATGCCCCAGTACACCACGGGACACGCCGAGAGGGTGAAGGCGATCCGCCGTCTCACGGAGGCGAGACCCGGCCTCTTCCTCACGGGCAGCGCCTACGAAGGCATCGGCATAAGCGACTGCGTGAGGCAGGGCGGCGAGACGGCCGGGCGGGTCGTGAGGTTCCTCGCCGAAAAGGACTCTCCATAGCGTAGAGGGCGGCGTAGCGTTCCCCTTCGTCTCGCGCAGGCCCCCTCCGCCGTCGGCGGGCATTCGAAACCTATTGAGCCGGGCCGGTCGTCGTGTTATAAGATACGCGCGGTTCGGCCGTCACTTCCACCCGCGGAGTCTCCCGGCGCAGAGTACGCATCCACCTGACGCTCCTACCCTTCGGCACGACGCCGCACCGCTGCGTATCCGAAAAAAAACGCGGAGGTGTCCCATGTCCGACGACATAAGAGCGACGGTTGAGAGGTTCTACTCCGAGGCCGCCACCGAGCCCAGGCCGGGGCTGTGCTGCCCCGTATCGGTGCCCAGGGAGGAGGTCGCCCACATCCCCGAGGAACTCTTCGACATATCCTACGGCTGCGGCAGCCCCGTGCTCGCCGCGGGCCTTGCCCCGGGCATGACGCTCCTCGACCTGGGCTGCGGAGCCGGCGTGGACTGCTTCATCGCCGCGAAACTCGTGGGCGGCGGGGGCCGCGTCATAGGCGTCGACATGACCGACGAGATGTTGCGCCGCGCCAGGGAGGCGGCCATCCGCATCTGCGAAAACCTCGGCTACGACGTCGTGGAGTTCAGAAAGGGCTTTCTCGAAAAGATACCGGTCGAAGACGGCTCGGTCGATGTCGTCACATCCAACTGCGTCATAAACCTCTCGCCCCACAAGGACAGGGTCATGCGGGAGATTTACAGGGTCCTGAAGGACTCCGGCACCTTCTGCATATCGGACGTGGTGGCCGGCAAGGAGATCCCCCCGGAGATACGCGCCGACAGCCGCCTCTGGGGCGAATGCATCGCCGGCGCCGTGCGCGAGGAGGAGTTCATCGAGACGGCCCGCGCCGCCGGCTTCTACGGCATAAAGACGGAGGGCAAGTACCTGTACAGGAGGGTGGAGGGCATAGACTTCCACGCCGTGACCATTCGGGGATACAAGCTCGCAAGAGGGGAGATCTGCGTCTACCGGGGCCACATGGCGGTCTACAACGGTCCCTTCAGCTCGGTGTGCGACGACGAGGGGCACACGTTTCCGGCCGGCAGGCCCGTTGAGGTCTGCACGGACACGGCCGAGCGGCTGAGACGCCCCCCCTACCGGGATCACTTCACAGTCATCGAACCCGGGGAGACGGCCCGCGCCGCGCCGTGCAAGGTCGGCGATATGAAGACAGGGTGCTGCTGAGGGTCCCGGCCGCCGTGGCGGCTCATCGAGGGCCGGCGGCGCCGGCTCAGAAACGGCGGTAGAGTTCGAGGCCCCAGTACCACGTGTCGTAGACGCTCGCGCTCTTTAACCCCGCCTTGACGAGCACGGATAGGGTCGTGGACGTGTCCGCGAGCTCGACCACCAGTCCGCTCTGGGCGGCATTGAAGGCGTCGTTGCCCATGATGACAGCCTCCCAGCCGCCGCTCAGGCGGATGTGCCCGCCGAGGCGGCCGATGCCGTGTCCGGCCCTGAGCCTGGCCCACAGGAAGCCGTCCACGGTGCTGAAGCTCGCAATGAAGCTCACCGACGAGAAGCCGCGGCCCCAGCGGTAGGCCTCCACCTGGAATGAGACGCCGGCGTCGCGGCTGCGAAGCGGCGGCCGCCGCAGCCGCTCCACGCGGCTTTCGCGCAGGTCCGCCCCCACGCTCCAGGTGACGGTGCAGTCCCCCTCGGTAAGCCTTGCTCCCGCGGCGGGCAGGACCATGGTCTGCCGCCCGCCGAGCTCCCTCCCGCCAGACCGGAAGGAGTAGCTCAGCCTCCCGACGAACAACTTCCTTACCAGACCGTAGCGGCCGCTTGCGGGCCTTGAGGCGATGAGGCCCGTGTAGGCGAAGCCCTGGCCGCGGCCGTCGCGCTCGAAGCCCGCTATGGCGTCCGCCGCCCCCTGCGCCGCCCCCTGCGCAGGGGCGAGCACCGCCGCAAGGGACAGCGCCGCTACGAGAGCTCTCTTGCGGCCCGCCAAATCGCGGCTCCCCCGCCTTGCTCGACGAACCTCACCCCCGCCCGCACCGACCGCAGACTCCTCCTCTGCCATACGACCCTCGCCTCGACGGCCCCGTTGCCGTCCTTCGACAGGCCGAGCCATATGGACTCGGGCAGGGGACGCCGGCCCCTCACCTCGATGCGCACCCCTCCGAGCCCCACGTCTATTGTCCTCACGGCGAGTTCTCCGCTCCCCGCCGGCAACTCGCAGCGAAGCGGCACCGGGGCCCTGAGCCTCGGGGAGAGCCGCCGCAGCGCCGCCGTGTGAGCGGCTGCGAAGCGGAGAGCGACGGCCGCTACGACGACGCGCGCTCCCGCGCCGCGGGGGTGCGCGTCGTGGGCGCCGCTCCAGCTCTCGGGCCGGCCGAAGAGGAGATCGGAGAGGACGGCCGCCGTCTCGTCCGGCGCCGCCGTGAAGGCGAAGGCGGCCACAACCTCGCCGTCCCGTTCGTCGTGGCGCAGGGCCCTGGCCTCAAGCCGCACGGTCTTCTCCCCGCAGGGCAGCTCCACCGCTGCGTCCCGCCCCTCGAGCCCCGCGGGCTCGTCGAGCGAAAGCAGCACGCCGCCCTCGCCCACGTCCCTCGTGCGGCAACGGAGCGCAAGGCCGCCAGTGTGCAGGCCCGCCTCCACCGTCCTCGCAAGCCTCGGCGCCAGGCGGCGCTGGAAGGTCACGCCGGCGGCGGCGAGGCAGGGGAGCAGCAACAGGCAGTTGTAAAGGGTCCAGACAAGACAGATGACGGTCACTCCGGCCGGGCCGTTACGGACGAGCTCCGTCAGGCCGGCACCGACTCCCGCGGCGAGGGCGGCGAAGACGACGGCGTAGGGGGCGACGAGGCGGACTGGCGCACGGGCCCCCGCCGTGCGCTCGCCCTTGGGCGTCACCTCGAAGCCGGCCCTCCGGGGCGAGACGAGAGAACGCAAAGCGGCCGTCAGCGTAAAACACATGGCCGTCTCGTAGACGTCGCTCCAGAAGGCGCTGCGCATGCCGCGGCCCAGGGTCGAAAGCACGAGTAGCGAAGCGAGGTAATGGGCTCCGTAGATGCTCAGGAAGACGGGAAGCTCGGTCTTGAGAGGGGCCTTGCCGAGCAGGAGGTAGAATAGCGGCGAGAGGAGGTATACGATGCGCGGCGGGCCGAGGAGGAAGTAGATGTTCGAGGCCAGGTAGTTTATCCTCTGGTGCAGCGTAAGCCCCCGCTTGAGAATGGGGTTGTCGAGCCTCAGAAGCTGCATGGCGCCCGTGGCCCAGCGTCTCCGCTGGATGAGGTAGCCCTCAAGGCTCTCGGGCGCGAGACCCGCCGAGAGGTCACGGTTCAGGTAGAGCGAACCGTAGCCGCGGGCATGGAGCTCCATGCTCGTATGGATATCCTCGGTCACCGTCTCGGTGCGGAAACCGCCGGCTTGCTCGAGGGCCGAGCGCCTGAAGAGGCCGCAGGACCCGGTGAAGAAGGCGCTGTTGTAGCGGTCCCTGCCGGGCTGGATGACGTGGAAGAAGAGGTCCTGTTCGCCCGGCGGCGAGGGCCCGGGACGCAGGGCGCGCTGAAAGGGGTCGTCGTTGTAGAAGTGATGGGCCGTCTGGAGGAAGGCCAGCCTCCCGCCGCCCCTGAAAAAGGGCGCGGTCTCCCTCAGGAAGGTGCGCACCGGCACGTGGTCGCAGTCGAAGAGCGCCACGAGCTCCCTCGATGTGAGGGCGAGGGCGTGGTTTATGTTTCCCGCCTTTGCGTGCTCGCTGCCGGCCCTGCCGATGTAGCGGCAACCGAGGCGGCGGGCGAGGGCGCGGACCTCGCTGCGGCCGCCGTCGTCGAGCACGTGGACCTCGAAGCGGCCCTCGGGGTAGTCCTGGCCGAGACAGCCGAGCACGGTGCGCCTCAGTATCTCCACGGGCTCGTCGTATATGGTGACGAAGACGTCAACCTCAGGAAGCTCCGCCTCCGGCACCGCCGGAGGCTCGGGTGTGGTGGGAGAGGCCGACTGGTAACAGAAGAGCAGGGCCTGGATGAAGCCGTAGAGCTCGGCTGCGTAAAGGGCAAGGCCGAGGGCCCTCTCGCTCCACTCGTCGCCGCCGAGTGTAAAGAGACCCCGCCAGGCGAGATACCTCAGCGACAGGACGGCGGAGAGGATAACGAGCGCCGCCCGACGCCGCGCTCCGCTCCCGAAGGCCAGGGCCGCGGCGGCTGCGGCGCCGCCCATGGAGACGATGAAGTGGTCCTCGATGAGAAAAGACATCTGATTGCCGTGGTGAAGGGATCCCGGCCGGCCGTCACGCAAGGAGCGGTGACATAACGACGCAGCGGTTTAAACGGCAGAGGAAGAAAACATTCAAACAACCGCTTGATTTTACTGGAAAACCCGGATTCTTTCCCGGCGACAGGCGACTATTTTACAAGGTAATACCCGAGGAAGCTCTGATTGATTAGCCTGTGGGAAACTTTCTGTAGAAGGGCCACAGGCCCGCGTCTCCCCAAGACCCCCCTCGTATGCTATTAGGATGTTTTGCGGTCCTCTGGAGGTTCGGCCCGCGCCAGGCGGGATTGTTACGCCTTTGCGGCCCGAACCTCCAGAGGACCGCCCCCCCCGGA